>JAYTQD010000178.1:0-4569 GCA_043746935.1 Acidobacteriaceae bacterium
CCCGCGGAACTTGTAGCGGTTCACGTCTTCGAGGAAATCGCTGGGCAGTTCGCTGGCTTCCAGGAACTTGGTAAACGTGAGGCGCGGATCGACGCTGGAGGATACTACATTGGCAAGAATTTCGTCGCCGTTCGACAACACCACGCCGTAAGCTTTGCCGTTCTTGACGAGGATTTTAGAAATTCCAGATTTGCAACGAATTTCGACGCCGAGTTCGCGAGCGGCATCGGCAATCGCGTTGGAGATGGCTCCGGTGCCTCCGCGAGCGAAACCCCATGCTCGGAAGGCTCCGTCGATTTCTCCCATGTAGTGATGCAGTAGCACGTAGGCCGTGCCGGGCGAGCGCACGCCGAGAAACGTACCGATAATGCCAGAAGCGGACATCGTGGCTTTTAGAACATCGGTTTCGAACCACTGGTCGAGAAAATCGATGGCGCTCATGGTCATGAGTTGGACTTGATCGTACTTGGCCTGACTGTCGAGTGCCTGAAAGCGTTTGCCGAGGAAGAGCAGCTTCATGAGGTCGCGAGGGTTCAGCGAAGTGGGATCGGGCGGCACCATGCTGAGGATGGGCTTGACGAAGCGGCACATGGCTTGCATGGCCTTGCCGAATTCCTCGTAGGCTTCGGCGTCGAGCTTGGAGTGGCGGGCGATTTCGCGGCGCGACTTGCCGTGGTCGTTGACGCGCCAGAGGTAGTCGCCGTTGAGCATGGGCGTGAACGTGCCGTCGAGTGGCAGAATTTCGAGGCCGTGGCGGGGCAGGTCGAGATCACGAATGATCTCCGGGCGCAGCAGCGAGACGACGTAGGAACAAACGGAAAACTTGAAGCCGGGGAAAACTTCTTCGGTGACAGCGGCTCCGCCGACGATGTGGCGGCGTTCGAGGACGACTACTTTTTTCCCCGCGCGGGCGAGGTAGGCGGCGTGGGTAAGGCCGTTGTGGCCTCCGCCGATGACGATTGCGTCGTATTGATTTGTGCTGGCCATAGGTTTTTTAGGGGAAGCAGGGATAAATCGCTTTCGGGTATTGAATTTCTCGCAGTCTGATGTCTGGATCCTTTAGATTGACGACCGAAACCTTGAGCTCAAGGGGATCTCGTCCTGCCGAAGTTCGGATCGTAAGCCGATAGGGCTCCGCGATGCTTGCGTATATATCCGAAAGGAAAGACTTGACGAGATCATTTTGGCCTGAACGCTTGACGTTGTGTACCGCGTGGAACGAAAAGAAATAGCCTGTTTCCGCACTCAGGAGTGCGAGTTCGGACATGCCGAAATTCAGCTTTTCAGGCAGCGGCTTATTTAGGTCGGTACCTGGTGGAAGTTTAGCAAGGGGGTCGGCAAAGCTCATGGCGAAGAATCTGATTCTTTGTTTAAGTATGGGTTCGCGGGCTTGGCCAGAAGTGGCCAGACTGCCGAAATCCATATCGTGTCCGAACAGGAAAATTGCGTCGCCAAATTGGGGAGGATTCAGACTGCTCGCGACGGCAACTAAAGCATCGTAAATCTTTTCCTGCTCGTTGGCGGCAGGGGGACGGGAGACAGCCAACTTTCCAAGCTGTTCCTTGATCTCGCGGCCAGACAAAGAAGAAACCGTTGTCCCTGGCACTCCAATGACCTGGAAGGTGAATTGGTCGCTCGGACGTGCGTTCTCAACCAAGCTGGAAGCCATTTCTGTCTCCAGGGTCCACTCATCCTCAGGGATGTTGCGGCTGGCGTCCCGGATCAGAGCGATGCGTTTAGGACTGGAGTCCAGCGACATCCCTTCGACTTTTGCTGGAACAGCATCTAGCTGTACCTCGACATTCTCCCGAGCGAGGCCGTTAACCATGACCAGCTCTCGCGACTTGATGTCGATCCGCCTCACGACAAGAGGGATATCGCACGGTTGCGCCGGTTCTTGTGCGGAAATGCGCAAGGAGCACAGTAGCAGGGCCGCAAAGAGCGATCCAACAACCGCCCGTCGGGGACATTCGCTGTTATGGCCTCCGCCGATGACAATTGCGTCGTACTGATTGGTGCTGGCCATAAGGTTTTTAGTGTTCATTCGGAGGGGGCGAAACAGAGGCGCGCCGCTCGTTTGGGAGAACTTGCCATTCTATGCGGGGAGCGGGGGTTTTGTCTTGTTCGGCTCACTGCGATTGCTCCCATGCCGCTAGTCTCCATATAATCTGGCGTTCGGTTACTTTGTACTTTTACTTCGCACTCCGAGGACAGCGCCTTGCCTATTGGAACCGCATTTCACGAGAGAACTTTGCCGCTTTGTTACAGCATGAGCTATCGCGAGTGGTCGGGCTATTACACGCCGAGCGTCTATGAGATGCACCACGAGCACGAGTACAACGCCATTCGCAATGCGGTGGCGGTGATTGATATTTCTCCGCTATACAAGTACCTGATCACGGGCAAGGATGCGGCGAAGTTTGTGAATCGCGTGATTACGCGCGACGTGAACAAGGTGAAGATGGGGCAGGTGATTTACTGCTGCTGGTGCGACGAGCAGGGCAAGGTGATTGACGATGGAACCGTCTCGCGACTGGCGGAGAATACGTTTCGGTGGACGGCGGCGGATGCGAGCTTGCGGTGGTTTCGGCAGAATGCGATTGGGATGGATGTTGTGATCGAAGACATTTCCGAGAAGACTGCGGCTCTGGCTTTGCAGGGGCCTACGTCCGCGAGTTTGCTGAAGGCGGTGGCCGAGGCGGATGTTGCGAATCTGAAATATTTCCGCGTAACCAGCGGGAAGATTGCGGGCGTGGCGGTGGATATTTCGCGGACGGGATATACGGGCGACTTGGGGTATGAGGTGTGGGTGCCGTGGGATTCAGCGGTAAAGGTTTGGGACGCGCTGATGGCGAAAGGGAAGGCGTTTGATTTGCATCCGGCGGGGATGTTGGCACTGGATGTGGCGCGCGTGGAAGCTGGGCTGTTGCTGATTGAAGTGGACTATACGAGTTCGAAGAAGGCGCTGAACGAGATTCAGAAGTTTTCTCCGTATGAGCTGGGATTCGGCAAGATGGTTCACCTGGAGAAGGAAAACTTTATTGGGCGCTCGGCCTTGGTGCGGGATAAGAAGGAAGGCGTGCCGCGGCAGTTGGTTGGCTTGGAGATTAGTTGGACAGATGTCGAGAAGCTGTTCGACGATGTCGGGTTGGCGCCGCAGATTCCGGCGACAGCTTCGCGCACGGCGGTGCCGCTGTACTACGGCGGGAAGCAGGCGGGGAAGGCTACCACGACGTCGTGGTCTCCGCTGCTGAAAAAGATGCTGGCGCTGGGGAGCGTGAAGACCGAATGCGCGCAGGTGGGGACGAAGATGCAGATGGAGCTGACTGTCGAGGCCGTGCGGCATACGGTGACGGCGACTGTCGTGCCGATGCCGTTTTACAATCCTGCGCGGAAGACCGCGGTGCCGGTGTAAATTTATTTGCCTTGTCATCCTGAGCGCAGCGAAGGATCCCAAAATGCGGGTAGCGGAGAGGGTGCCGTAGACTTTCTTGCCGGGACGATGTCCTGAGAGAAAGTTTGCGAGAGTGTGGCGTCGTCGAGAGTGCAGGGATTCTTCGCTGCGCTCAGAATGACAAAGTTGAAAGTGCTGCTGAAACGTAGAGGTTTGCCCGTGAAGATCGTGCTGCGCGTCGTTGCGTTGTTTGGAATTGCGGTTTCGATGGCGGTTGCCTCCGAGGTCACCGTGATCAAGGCCGGGCATTTGGTGGATGTCGACGCTGGCGTTGTTCTGGCGGATCAGACAATTGTTATCCGTGACGGAACAATTAAGGCTGTGGGCAAGGGCCTCGCCATTCCCGCTGGGGCGACCGTTATCGACCTCTCATCCATGACGGTCCTGCCGGGATTGATCGACTGTCATACCCATCTGGCCGACGGGCTTCACGGTACCGAGCCGCTCCATCAGATTCAGAAAAGCGCTTCGCAGGTGGTTCTTGAGTCCGTTCCCAATGCGCGGGTCACGCTGGAGTCTGGATTTACCACAGTGCGCGATGTAGGTGTTTATCGGGCGTTGAATGATGTTGCGCTCCGCGATGCGATCAACCACGGCGACGTCGTGGGGCCGCGTATGTTTGTCGCCGGGGCGTACATCACGATTACGGGCGGCGCGGGTGCGATGACGGGCCTCGCGGCAGATATTCAGTTGCCGCCAGATATGCGCTTTGGCGAAGCGAACAGTCCCTGGGAAGCGCGGCAGAAAGTGCGGTTGCTGTATCACAGCGGCGCGGATCACATAAAGATTCTCACTACCGGAGCTGTGCTCACGCACGATAGCAACCCGAATACTGTGGAATTTACGCCCGAGGAAATCCAGGCAGTGGTCGACGAAGCGAAGCACTTCGGTTTACGCGTGGAGGCCCACGCTCACGCCGCCGAGGGAATTAAGAATGCGATTCGCGCTGGCGTTGCTTCTGTGGAGCACGCGACGTTGATTGACGACGAAGGCATCGCGCTGGCCAAGGAGCACGGAACGTATCTGGATATGGATATTTACGACGACGAGTGTATCCAAAGCGACAAAACTACTCCGAAGGATTTTCTGGAGCACGACGCGGCGCTGGGCGAGGC
>JAYTQD010000179.1:0-4568 GCA_043746935.1 Acidobacteriaceae bacterium
GCCGGACTTAATCGCAAAACCGCCTACGCCACCCTCACACTCACGCTCGCGGCCGAGTCCCCAGACCTCGATGTAGTTGGACGCTTCGCCGGACGCGCCTTCGGCTTCGCCCACCATCGCGGATTTACGCACTCGATTCTCGGTGGGATTCTTGTCGCCGCGCTGGTGGTTGGGTTCGTCTATGGTCTCCATCGACTGCGCGGCCGAGAACCCAAACCCGGAACTCCGCCGCCACGCTGGGGCCTTCTGCTCGTCTACGCCTATCTCGCTTGCCTCAGCCATATCCTGCTCGATTTCACCAACAACTACGGCGTGCGCCCGTTTTGGCCGTTCTCGGGACGCTGGTATTCGTGGGATATCGTGTTCATCGTCGAGCCGGTGCTTCTGGTTTTCCTGATCGGCGGACTGGTCGCGCCGTTTCTCGCGGGGTTGATCAACGACGAAATCGGCGTCCGTAGGCAAGGCCCGCCCGGAAAGCTGGCGGCGCGCGTGGCGCTGGCCGGAGTGCTTTTGACTTGGGGCATTCGCGACTACGAACATCGCCGCGCCGTCGCTGCCCTCGAATCCCGGCTTTATCAAAATGAAACACCGCTGCGCGTGTCCGCTTATCCCTACTGGGGCAATCCCTTCCGTTGGTATGGTGTCGCCGAAACTACAAAATTCTATGCTGGCATGCACGTGGACTCGCTGACTCCCGAGGCCGATCCTGAAAACAATCCCCATATTCACTACAAGCCTGAAGAGACGCCGATCATCGCGGCCGCGAGGGAAACCTATTTCGGCAAAGCCTATTTCGGCTGGGCTCAGTACCCCATCACAGAAACCGAGACGCTCACCGACCCGGCCGGATACCGTGTCCGCCTAATCGACGTGCGCTTCGACTACCCGGAAATGAGCGGGAGGCATGCTCTGTCCGCGGAGGTTGATCTGGATTCGCAGCTTCACGAGATTCCTGAGAAAGAGATTCCGGAGAAAAGAGCTCCGAAATAACGAGCAAGTGTCCCACAATTGCAATTCGCCGCTTGACGCGCACGGGCGACCTTGAAAGAATCCAAGAGTTCTCGTAAAGAGGTTTTGCATGCTGCCTTACGTTTTCATCGTCCTGGCCCTCGGCCTGCGTTTTGCTTTCAGACCCATTGCGTTCACTTCGGTCAGCGCCGCCCTGCTGTTCTTCGGTGCGCGCGGAGCTCGCAAGAACGCCTGGATTCCCTGGGTTCTCTCCGTAGCCGCCGATGTTGTGATGAACCAGGTCGTATATAGCTACCCGCTCACCTGGGATTTGCTGGTCACTTGGGCCTGGTACGCGGCCGCTCTGGGCCTGGGCATGCTACTCCGTGACTCCAACAGCCCGCTGCGGATTGGTGGAACGTCACTGCTATCGTCGCTGTCGTTCTTTGTTGTCAGCAACTTCGCGGTTTGGGCATCCTACAGAACCCTGTACGCCGCAACGTTCCAGGGACTGGTTGCCTGCTATACCGCCGCTATCCCGTTCTTTCGCCACACGCTAGTGGCGGATCTGGTGTTTACGGCTGTTTTCTTCTCCATCCCGGTCCTGCTCCATGGCACGGCAGGAGATCTGACCCCTGCCCCAGAATGGGCCAGGAAACGCCGCTAAGGCCCCTAGAAGCTTCGCTAGGCCTGAACCCGTTCTTCGCCAGAGGGGTGAGGATAGGAGTTCGTCTCAACGCCACGTGGCGAGCCGTGCCCAAATACCGGCACTCCTCAAGGCAGTTAGTGCAGTGAGAGCGTTTCCGGCTCGGCTTGGGGCAACGTTGCTGGCTTCTTCCTCAGCCAAAACCATAGCGCTACGGCAGCTGCGGCAGTCAGCGCAACCCACCAAAAGTGGCGGTGGAAGAAGGCTCCGCTCCCGTGTATAAACTGCGGGCCAAGCTTGATCGTCAGAATGCCCACCGTCAGAAAACGAATGCAGCGTCCGGTAAAGATAGCCAGCAGGAACTTACCCATCGGCATCTCAAAGGCTGCGGCTGCTAACTCGAAGAGTTTAAAGGGAGTTGGTGGCGGCAGCATGGCGGGAATCATCAGCGCCAGGAATTGATGTCTGGCAAACGACGCTTCAATCTTCTGCAACCGCTCCGGCGACATGCGCTTGCGCAGCAAGACCCCGCCGCCTTTAATTCCAATCCAGTAAACAACTAAGCTGCCCAGCGTCGACCCGGCCGACGCCATCAGCACATACAGCAAGAATCGCACTCGGTCGGTATAGACGTAGCTGGCAACGACCACATCCACCGGCAGTCCAATAAACGCGCTGTCCAGCAGTCCAGCCAGGAATACACCCCAGATCCCCAGCGGCTTCATCAGCGCCCAGAGAAAGACTGTGTACTTTGCGAGGATAGTTTTGAGGGATTTCACTGTGAGGTGCAAGTTGGTTTCTATAGTTTACAGGCTATCGGCGGTCGGCTGTCGGCAGTCAAGAGCCAAAGCTGATTTAGCCGATGGCTGACAGCCGATAGCCGACAGCGCTCTAGTGTTCCGTTTGGCCGCGTAACAAATTGAGAGCGTGGGGGATAAGCTCGATGATGGCGGAGAGCGACTCGACAGCGCCGCGCGGGCTACCGGGAACGTTGATGATTAGCGAAGTTCCCCGCGTTCCGCAGACAGCGCGGCTCAACACGGCATAGGGAGTTTTCTTGATGCCTTCAAACCGCATCACGTCCGATAGGCCCTCGACAATGCGATCACAGATAGCGCGGGTGGCTTCGGGGGTTACATCGCGGGCGCTTAGGCCAGTGCCGCCTGTGCTGACAACCAAACGGGCTTTTCCTGCCAGCCGGATTAATGCGTCTTGAATCTCCGGCTGTTCGTCCGGAACTACAGCGGTTTCTATCACTTGGTAGCAGTTCTGCATGAGCAGGGAAGCCAGCGCCGGCCCGGAGGCGTCCTGGCGCATGCCGTGGGAGGTCGAGTCGCTGACCGTCAGAATCGCGGCCGTTAGCAGGTCAGTTGTCGAGGAGGACATCTTCCTGATTCCCCCCCGGCGTCTCTTCCCCGTCGCGGCGGGATTCGTCGAGAATGCGGAGGCCTTCCATCATCAAACCCTGCGTGGAGCGAGTGATGGTCTGCTCGGAACTGCGGCCCTCGAAATCAATTTGGAAGTTGCCTTTTTCCCAGGTCAGCACTTTGTAGACGGCCTCGTCGCCTTTAACGGCGCCATAGACCGCGTGACTGATTTGCCCATCGACGATGTAGACGTCACAACGGTCGCTCGCGTGGGTGAAGGACAGCAGGCCACTTTTGCGGCCCATCTCCAGCGATTGCATCAGGTCGATAACGTTCATCTGCGCCAGGTTGCCACGCAGTCCGCCAGCCGCGGGCGCCTCTCTCGCCATTTTTTCCAGGGCAATCTTGTCGATGACGCGCTTGATGCGCTGCACGGCTTCGCGCAGGTAGAAAGGCTTCTCGATGAATTCATCGACTGGACGTTCCAAATTGAGGCGTTCAGCGATATCGGCTTTGGTGGCGAGGAGAACGACCGCGACGTTCATGGTGGCGGGCCGGGCGCGAAGTTTCTCCACCAGTTGCCGTCCGTCCATGCCGTTCATGCGGTAGTCCGTGATCAGCACATCGGGAGGCTGGTCCACCGCTTTGAGCAGAGCGTCGGGCGCGTCGGTGGCCGTGGTGACGTGCGCCAGCTGGGCAAGAGCCTGCTTGAGCATCCCGAGGATCATGGGATTGTCGTCCACCAAAAGCACTGTGACGTTATGCGGCATGGGGTTTAGGTTTTCTTTGTTTTGCGCGGGGATGTGCGCTGATAGTCCCCGCTTTTGCCGCCGGTTTTCGAGGTCAAAACCACGTCGCGAATCTCGATTCCCTTGTCGAGCGCCTTGCACATGTCGTAAACGGTAAGGGCGGCGACACTTGCAGCCACCAGAGCTTCCATCTCGACTCCGGTTTCGGCGCGAGTGGAAGCGTGAGAAGCGATGCCGACGCCATTTTCGCACACGGTGATATCGACGGCAACGTGCGTGAGCGCGATGGCGTGGCACATGGGGATCAGTTCAGAAGTCTTTTTAGCGGCCATGATGCCGGCAAGGCGCGCGACTTCGAGCGGATCGCCTTTGGGGTTGCTGGGAAGGGCGCGCAGGACGGCTGGCTTCATGGCGACGAAGGCCGAGGCCGAGGCAGTCCGCGGAGTCACGGCTTTCGCGGAGACGTCCACCATCTTCGCGCGACCATCGCGATCATAGTGGGAGAGTTTTTTTGGCATTGTGGGTAGTTTACATCGTAGAAAATTTCGATGTACCTGAGCTTTTGATATCGCGGGCAAGACTTCCTATGGAGGAGTCTTGTTATTCGGACGCTTCGCTTCCTCGTCGTGCTTCACTTTTGCTCGCAGGTAGGCGCTTGTCTTATGCGATTGCTGAAATGAGCTTTTCAATATGTTCTCGAAATGCGTGGCAAGTCCATCGGAAACGTTAATGGGATTCCCGGCATTGTTGATGGCTGAGGCGCGTACTGCTTCGTCCACCGTTTTCCCCAGTGCCATCATGAACAGCAGACCTGGTACATGGAAGAAGTGAGTCCGCCAGGACTCTCGAATTCCCTCA
>JAYTQD010000180.1:0-12093 GCA_043746935.1 Acidobacteriaceae bacterium
GTGCGACCACGAGTGCGATGTTGGATCATGCCCCGCCGCCAGCCATCCCTGTATTTCCGCAATGTACGGATTCGCAAACCCCGTCTGAATCCCCATCGATATCCGCAACCCATGTGCCACCACCGTCGGCGTCAGGGTATTGATGTAGGCATCCGCGCCGGGCGTCAGCCCTACGTCATCCACTGTGAACGAAATCCGCGACGGATACTTTGCAAAATCCACTACCCCCGGCCACGTGTTTACCGCAATGTTGTTTCCGCCGTCCGTCCCCCCGATCACATCCAGCGTCATCGTCGTGCCCGGCGATGGCAGCACTCCCAAAGTGTTCCCATAAAAATGACAATTCGAATACACCGTGTTGGTTGTGTTATCCGTCAACCCAGTGAACCGGTTCGCATACGCGCGGCAATTCTTCACTGAGACCCCTAGCGTCGAGGCCACCTGAAATCCGTTGTAATTCCGGTGACTGTCCACGTTGTAAAAATTGATATTGGCACCCGCCACTGTCGAAGATGCGAAAAAGCCTTGCGGCAGCGTCGCATTTGGAATAATCCCCTCAGCCCAAACGTTCGCCACGGTAATATCGTGCGCCGCTCCGATAATCCGCACTCCATAACTATCGAAATACGTAAGCTTGAAGTGCTGCACGTTCACATAGCTGTTCCCATTCAGGTAAATCATCTGTCCAAACGCCAGTAACATTGCGGCCACATTCCCGTAGTATGTTCCTGGGTTCCCGTTAGAGAACACATACAACGTATTCACAGCAAAGTACCAATCCCGGTCATGCAACACGTTCGCCTGCGCCGTTTTCTTGGTCCCCCACACCGTCCCGAACAACACATAGTTCATCGAAGATGCTGTCACGGTTGCTTTCCATACGCTCCCGCTCACCAAAGTCCAGCTCGCCGTTGGCAATCCCAAATACCCCGTCAACAGCGGTGCCGGACCTGCCCCGTACGCATCAAATGAAATCGGATTCCCAGCCGCCCCACTGGCCGTCGGCGCCAGACTCTCCGTCCACACTCCGCCTCGCTTGAACAGCACCGAATCCCCAGCCACCAACGTCGCTGCATTCACCTTCGCTACCGTCTTCCACGGCGTCTGCAACGACGTTCCGCTATTACCGTCACTGCCCCCGGTGGCGTCCACGTAGTACGTACTCCCCCACCCTGCCGCCGTCAGGCACACTACTCCCAGGAAAGCCAAATGTGTTTTCATTTATCTCTCCAGCATCGTGTAGATTGGTGTGAAACTGGAACTGAACGTCAGGGTCCCCAGCGTCGCTGGCATCACCCCGCCCGAAACTGCATTCGCCGCCGTCGCTGTCCGCGTCGTGTTCTTGCTCAGGATGTTGGACCACCCTCCACTCAAAGCCGCTCCGCTCGCCGCGCACACCGTATCCGAAGCGCTATACGCATACAAATACGTCCCCGGCGTCAGCGCCACCGGTGTGCCCAGCGTTGTACTCACCCCATTCAGCGCCGCGCACGATACTGCCGCCTCCAGCAACTTGTTCCCCGAGGAGTCGTACACTCCCACAAACATGTTCTGCGCTGCCGAGATCGTTGTAATATTCCCCACCACTTTCCCCACCGTGATGTTGTAAGGCACCACCACCTGTACCACCCGTAGCTGGTTCGCCGTACTCGTCACAACTGTCCCCGCCGCCGTGTTCTGCGGAATCGTGATCCCTGGCAGGAACATGTATCCCACCGCGATCGTGTTGATCACCGTCCCTGGTCCCTGTCCCCACTTGATGCCCAGCGTTTGCGTCGAATCCGCGATCAGCACCTGGCCATCCGCTCCCACTCCCTGCCGAGCCGGCGCCGCGCCGAACCCTAGCAAATCTCCCTTGGTCGTCTGAATCCCTTTTGGCAGGTCTGTGGACAAACTCGTCACTTGCGCTTCCGTTACGTTGCTCCACGTCCCATCTTCATGCAGCACTTTCGCGGTCCCCGCCGTCACTCCGGGATCTGGAACAAGCCCCGCCGCATGCGATGCGCCAGATGCCACCATCCCTGGCAGCCGCGCTACTGCCACCGTCCCGCTTACGATGTCACTTGCGGCATGAGTATGGACGGCCGCCGCCTTGCCCGCCAGGTCCGTTACCAGATTCGTCACTTGTGCTTCCGTGGCCGATCCACTGATATCCGTGAAGGCCGGCTGCGTCGCCGAAGGAACACCACTCGGGGAGATCGAAGTGATCCATTTGCTCGTCGTAGTCGCCAGCGATTGCACCCCGCCCAGCGTAGTCGCGCTCGGATTCGGAAGCTGCGTCGCTGCCACCGTTCCGGAAATATCCGTAAACGCTGGCTGTGTCGCAGACGGAACGCCACTCGTGGAGATCGAAGTGATCCAGTTGCTCGTCGTAGCCGCCAGCGACTGCACCCCGCCCAGCGTAGTCGCGCTCGGATTCGGAAGCTGCGTCGCTGCCACCGTCCCGGAAATATCTGTAAACGCAGGCTGTGTCGCTGATGGAACGCCACTCGTGGAAACCGCGTTGATCCACTTACTAGCCGCAGCCGCCAGCGACTGTACTCCGCCCAGTGTCGTCGCACTCGGATTGGGAAGTTGCCCCGCCGCCACCGTCCCGGAAATATCCGTGAACGCCGGCTGAACATACGTTGGTGCCGCCGCACTTCCCGTATTGTTTCCCAAGAACGCGTGTGCGCCCGCGGTGGACAAGGTAAATGACAAGGCTGGTGTTGTCGCTGCAGTTGCCACCGACGTTGTAAATAGCGGGGATAGATTCCCCGAGCTGAACGTTGTCACCGTACCGCTGCCGCCGCCACTCGGAGTTGCCCAAGTTCCATCCCCTCGAAGAAACGTCGTGCTGCTGGCTGTGCCCGACCCAAGTCGCCCACTCGCAATTGTGCCACTCACAATATCGCTAGCCGCGTGGGTGTGGCTCACTGCCGCTTTCCCTGCTAGGTCCGTGACTAAATTCGCTACGTCCGACTCTGCGTACGTATGACCCACTAGCGAAACATCCGTAAAGCTTGCAGCCCCATTCTGTGCTACCTGCAGTTGCCCGCTTGCTCCAAAGCCAAGTTTGCTGTGCGTTGCCGCCGGTGCCGTCAACGTGCCAAACGACCCTTCCACCGACCACGGCCCTGCTCCCGAAGTCGCAAACGACGATGCCGTCACCGTTCCGCCCAACGTCAAGTTTCCCGTCACCTTGTCGAACACGAATCCCGGGTTCGCGCCAAACACGCTGCCGTCGTTGAACTGCACTTGCGTGCTGGACCCACCCGGCGTCCCAGCCCCGCCGGCGGGCGTATTCCACGTCCCATCCTCTCGCAGATACTTTGTTATCCCCGCTGTACCACCAGGATCTGGAACAGCTCCCAACGCGTGCGACACTCCCGACGCTCCCATCACTGGCAACCGCGCCGCCGTCAGCGTCCCGCTCGCAATGTCGCTAGCCGCATGCGTATGTCCCGTTACCGAAACATCCGTAAAGCTGGTCGCCCCATTGGGCGCAACCGTCAATTGCCCACTCGCTCCGAACGCCACCTTGCTGTGACCCGCCGTCGGTGCCGTCGGTGCCGCAAATGCGCCTTCCACGCTCCAAGCTCCGCTTCCTGTCGTATTGATCGCAGTCGCGTTAATAATTCCCGGAACTGTCAGATCGCCTGTCTGCTTATTGAACGTGAAGCCGACCAACCCTCCGAATACACCGTTGTCATTGAACTGTACGTTCGTACTCGCTCCGCCCGGAGGTGAGCCTCCACCCCCGCCCGTCCCGCAGGCTCCCCACGTCAATCCTGTGGCTTGTGTCGAGTCCGCCACCAGGCATTGTCCATCTCCGCCCACTACAACCCGCGCCGGAACCGTTCCAAATCCCAACAGATCGCCTTTCGCGCTCAACGGCGCTATATTCGCCCCACCAATCGCATACCGCATCCCCGTGGGCAAATTGATGCCGTTCACATTCAAATCAATTCCGTTCGTGTCACTCGGCCCCACCGGGAGCGCGTTGAAGTAAAATCGCCACCCTGTCCGCGCCCGCAAGTATCCAATATCCGGTCCCACTACGCCCAAGGCACAATCCGCTGCATCGGCTAACGGCCTCAAACTCTCGTGCGCCATCGTCTTTAGTAGATTGGAATCCCGGCACGTGACCAGGTCGGTCGTGAGCGCGCCCGTCCAGGAAAAGCCGCCAAAGTTCAGACGGCCTTTGCGTCCAACATCGTTCGAGCTCCACCCTTCGTTCGTACCCAACAGCATGAAGCCTCGTTGGAACGGTCCTCCCGTATACCCCAGCGTGTTGTACGGCATATTCCCGATTACCGGAAACACATCCGCTCCGTTGTCTTTTTTCCCAGAGCTCATCGCCGCGAAACTCGTATTCGGTGCTGTGTTCACTACGGGACGGGCCATGCTCGGACTGTTATACGTTCCCACGTTTCCCGGTGTCTGGGCGCCCGTCAGCGAGGAAAGCACAACCGGCGCCGGCCAAAATGGTAACGCTGGAACAAACACCGCCCCGTACAACGAGGGCACGATTGGATAGACGTTCAGCGCGGCCGCAGGATTGTAAACCACATCGCAGACCGGATTCGGTGCGCATGTGCTGTCCATGATCGAAGTCGCCAGCCAGTTTCCGTTGAAGCCCCACGGGATCGTCCCATCTGTATCGGCTGGATGACGTACCACCAGCAGGTCGTAACTCACAGCGTTCGGAATTCGCGGAAACTGCACGTGAAACGTCACCACGTTATCCGAGTCCGCCGACCCAAATGGAAGCGCACTGGACGAGTGCCCAATCGCATCGGTCGCCACCACGTAGAACATGTGGTGGTTGGTTCCAGTGCTGGAGAACCGTGGCACGCTTGCGCCCGTGGCGCCCCCCGTGTCCTCCACCGTCACCGCGCCTTGCACGATCAGGTCCGCTTGTCCCACGTTGCCCATCGGGTTCGAGCAATTGCCCACTTCCCGGAAGACATCGCGCAACTCCAGGCGGTTTGAGAACCCGTCGTTCCGGTCGTACCTCACCGCAAACTGAGCGTAACCCTGGATAATATTTCCCGATCCTAGAAAAAGGCTATTTCCCGAATGCCAGTCAATCCCGTTCCCCCCGCATTGCATTCCAAGATCAGAATGTGAAATCGTCGTAATCCCGGCGTTCACGCTGAACGGCCCGGGAGCATACAACGCAGCGCCGCAAAACGTGGCATCGCAGCGGATAAACGCGCCGTTCCCGCGCATATTCAAAGAGTCGATGACCTCGCTCTGATCATTCAAATTCTCGACAAAATAACCGAAACGCTCTGCTCCCGCGATTCCATTCCCCGCTGAAACATTGATGATTCGTGTATCTTGCCCGTTGTCCAAAATCGCCGGCAAGGTTCCCGTCAGGCCGCCCGGATAGATCTCAAAACCTTGAAGCGTGACGTTGACCGGGGTCACCGTCGGATCGTTGATATAAAAACACGTTCCCACGCACTTCAGCTTCGTACCCGTGCCTTCCAACACCACATTCCAGCCCTTCACCGTTAGTTGCGTTCCCAGCTTGCAGGCGCTCGTCGCGGCGTTCGCACCTCCGGTAAATTTATTGGCTGGAAACTTGATGTGGTAGCTGCCCAGGTAGCTGATGGAATTCAATACCGCCTGGATCGCCGGCGCATCATCCGTCACACCATCACACACCACGCCGTAGTCGCGCAGGTCAATCACTGGCTTTGCCTGCGCCACCCACGCTCCCAGCCCGCTGTTGGCCGTCGGGTTCCACGCATATCCCTGCCCAGCGATCGTTGGCGCCGTTGCGTCCACGTTCTTGCCCTGGATCTGCACTGCGTTGCTGCTCGTCCCGCAAGCGCCCCACGTCTGGTCCCCCTTCAAACACTTGGTTCCGTCCGCCGTCCCGTTGCCCAGCTCGGCCAGTGGCACTACTCCGCCCACCTTGTCCGCTTTAGCCAGCAGCTGCGTGTCCACGTACTGTTTTCGCGCCGCTTGTGCCGGGGCTGTCGGATCGCCCGCCAGATTGAGCGGTCCGGTCATGACATCGCCCGTCTTCGCCACAAACGAACCCGCCCCCACCGCCGAGACGGACTGGTCTACGTAGGCCTTGTTGGCGGCATCTGTACCTTGTAGCGGAACCGGAACGCTTGGTGGTGTCGCGAATTGTTTTGTACCCGCGATTGTTTCCTGCCCGGCAATGTGGACCACCCCGGTGTCGGTGGCCTTGGCTGCCACGGCGCTGTCCACATACTGCCGCGACGCTACCTGCAACGCCACGCTTGACGGCACCACCGTCGCCCGTACCGCTGCGATCTTCACTGCCGTCGCTGACGACGGAATCACCCACGTTTCCGTTTCCGTCGTCCCATCATCCAGCTTGAGCACAACTTTGTAGAACGTTCCGTCCGGGTTCGCTCCAGCGTTGGGTGCTAGCGCCACCGAAAACGCTCCGCCCGTTCCCAGTGGCACGTTCAGTGTTCCCGCCGCCACCGGCTTCACATCCGCCGTTGTAAATGCCGGCCACGAAATCAGCACCGTCCCAGATGCCGCGCTCCCGTCCGCCCTGTATACGGTGTCGCTCACCGTTGTCCTCGCCGGTTGCTGCGCATAGCTCACCGTTACCAACAGCACGCACGCGAGCCCTACCCAAGCCAATCCCACCGACCTCAACGGTTTCCACATACCGCCTCCTGATTTCACGGAACGTCGTCTCAAGGAACCCCAGCTTTCTCGCCGAGCTATCCACACACACTGATTCATCGCATCTCCCCGCATAATTGCAAAAATAAACCCAGCCTTGCTGTCGTACGGCACAGCCCTACATGGAGCCGAATGCTTTCGTCCGCCCAACGGAGCCAACCTCCGCGTACGCGCCTGCCAACTTGGATGCACCCTCAATCGCACGTGCAAATGGGCCGCGAAGAACTCCGCAGCCTGCGTTTCGTGCATCAGCGACTATTTCGCCGCGTTGCTGGTTGAGTATTGGTAAGGCTCTTGCTAGGCCTTACCCCATTTCGGGAGCGAAACTTGCCCTGGCAGCCCGCGCCGGCGCTGCCGAATTTCCTTGTTGCGCTAAGAAGTTCCTTACACTGTCCACATACACTGCTGGAAAGTCCACCACCGGGCGCCGCGATTCGATCAACGCAACCGCGTCCGGTATTGTCCATCCCAAGTTGCACAGTAGCGCCAGTGCCATCATCGGCGCCCGGTGTACGCCCGCCGCGCAGTGAATCAAAATCTTGCTCCCCGTTTCATCCAAAGCAGTCCGTGCAAAGCCAACGCCCTGCACGAACACTTCCGCAGGCTTCAGCAGAAAATCATCGTCAATCGGGTTCCACAGCACCTTTACGCCGAATGGCTCTGCTAAGGGCCTGTCGTCAAACTCCAACTGCATGTCGATGATGTGCGTGACCCCTGCGCGCGCAACATCCGCCATGTTGGTGGCGTTCCAAATTCCGCCTCCCACAGCGATCCGTCCCGTAACCCAACTCAAATCCATACTTCCCCCGGCAAAGATTGCCCGCGCCACCCAAACTACGATTCTACGGGAGCCTCTGCTGCCGAAGCCATATCGGGAGTAACTTCTGCTACTTCTGTAACTTCCCCTCCGGTCGCCAGTTGCCACCGCTTCAGCAACAGACTCGCCAGCGATTCGCGCTCCGTCGTGTCTTCCACCTCGTCTCCCTTCACCGCGCACAGTCCCACGGCTTCAAACAAAAATCGTGCGCTCAAGTACTTACCCTGCAACGCGTCGTCAATCACAGCCTGCGTCATGGCCGCGGAGTTCAGGCATACCAGCCGCTGCATTTCCCGCCGCGCATCTTCGAGCGTCGCAGGTTTCTTCGGGAGGCCTCTGTTCTCGCCAGCTCTCTTCGCCGGCGCTGCCCGCCTTTTCTTCTTGGCGGAGGGCTTCAAGTTTGTAGTGCTAGGTGATGCCGTTGGCGCCGTCGCTGTTGTCATAGTGGTTCCAGAACACCTCGTCCGAGCAAAAGGTAAGGGACGCGTCTTGGGACGCGTCCCTTTTTTTTCTACTCTTAAGTTTAGAATATCATATCCCGAAGGTATTTTTGTCAGTTTTTCCAACTTTATATTTGCTTTCGTTTCAATCACTTGTAGGGAAAACACCGTTTTTACCCCCTTGACAAGATTTCGGACTGATCTTGGAACGGGCCAAAATTCCCCTCTGGAGCAGGTTTTTCGTCATCTCGTCGAGCGCTTCTGGCAGTTTGCGATAAACTGTGCGCCAGCCGCACTGTAGTATCCGGGCCGTTGCTTCCGGTGTGTATCCTTGCAGAACGACGCGCGTAATGATCTCTTGGGAGAAGCCGTCGAGCTCCCGCAAGCAGCGTTCCACATCAAACACGAAAATTGCCGTATCCTCAAACGTCGTAAGAGGATACGAGCTTATTCGGGCACGAAAAGTAAGATTCCCCATCGACGAGTGCAGACGCCCTATCTCAATCGAGAGCGCGCGATAGCGATGAAGAATCTTTACGGTGCGCCTTCGGTACAGGCAGAGCGCGATTTCCTGGTCGGGGTGCTTCTCCGGGCGTGGCGGAGGAGGCGGGTTGATCGCATGGGGATCCATCGCATAGGCAAGGAGTTCCAGGCTCCAGGTGCTGGCAGCCGTCATGCGCACACCCCAAGCCCGGAATACACGCGCGGGTCGGCGCAGCCTTGCAGATCAACACCGCGCGGCAAACGCGGTTGGCGGCGCGTAGGCTTTTTCTGCGGCGGCGCCAGGAAAACACGTTCCTCAGTTTGCTCTGCTTCGCAGCGCCGGCAAAACACAAGCCCGGATCCTACGGGACGAAGGTGCAGTGCACCGCAGCCTTCGCAATATTTGAGCTCGACGCGTTCCCCTGATTTTGGTCGTGACATGAGTTTTCTCCTGGAAGAAAGTGTTTTGGACACAGGCACTTAGGCCGCAAAAAAGACAAAGCCCCGCTCCCGTGGTATTTGGGAGCAGGGCTCGTTTCTCTTACGAAGACCTGCTGGAGCTATGGAGTTGTCGTGATTCGGCGCGTTGGGGTTACGCGCGGGATACGGGGCCTGAATTGTCTAAGGGTTCTTGCCCGGGGGAGGGCTGAAGTTTACTCGGAGGCGGGATGGGGATCCCGTTCGCGCTGCGTGAAATAGCCTTCTTCGTAGCCGGACTTGAGTACTTTGCCGTTCTGTACGACCACGCTCAACCTTCCCGTAAAATGCAGGGCACGGAGCAGACGTTCCATTGCCGCGGATAACATCTCCGCCGAGCGCACCTTGCGGCGAAACTCGACAAAGCTGTGTTCATCGGTAAGAAGTTCCGGACTCAGGTTCGTGCTGGCCATCCGTGCCCTCCAGCGAGAAGGAATGTGCTACCTGGATTTCAGGCTAGCGCCGGTGTAGTTCTAAGTCAAGAACTTTTTGACGAAAACCCTTGCGGGACAGGCGATTCAGCAGTTGCGACGATCAGTGCCAAATCGAAAAGCGGAGAATGGGCACGAGTGCCAGCGGGCTGGCACTCGGCGGAATTTCGAGTCAGCGCAAGAGCTGAAGCGAGAAATTATGCTGCGCGGAGTGCAAGAGTTCGCATTTTTGTCGATGGGGATGGATCGAGGCGGTTGGTCATGTGGCGCAGTTCTTTGTTCGAACGCAGTCAAGGATAATCTGTTTTGAGATGCGCTGTGAGAAATATACGTTTGACGTACGGAAGGGCGGCGATGACCAAAAAGCGACCGATTTACCCAATTCATCCAGGCGAAATCCTGGCAGACGAGATGGCTGAGATTGAAATATCTCCGGCCGAGCTGGCGCGGCAGCTGCATGTTCCCTCCAACCGGCTGTATCAAATTCTTGCCCGACGGCGTGCGATGACGGCGGATACGGCATTGCGCCTGGAGCAATGGCTTGGAGTGGAGGCAGCTTTCTGGATGAACCTCCAGAAGAGTTACGAGCTGGATGTAGCGGCGGAACAGATCGGTGCGGAAATTAAGCGCACGGTTGTCCGCTGGCGTCCGCAGGAGCGGGCTGCGACGCTGAGGGCGTGAAATCCTCCCGCCGGGGGTCGAGAGTGTCGCTTCCCGCCCCTTCGGCATGCTCAGGGCAGGCTCTTGAAAATGCCAAGGACGGGGCACCCGAGATTCGGGTTGTGGGGAGATTTCGTTTCGAGATCGAGTGGCTTGTATACGCTTCTGTTATGCAAGCAGTGTGGTTCCCGCCCTTTGCTTCGCAAAGAACGGGGCATCCGGGGTTCTAGTTGGAGAAAAGAGATCAAAGCCGACTGGAAGGCTCGGCCACCCGCCAAGAATTTGTCTTTTCGTCGATGGGAGATTGATCGAGGCGGTTGGTTATGGCGGGTGGCAGGCCCTTTCATGGGTTTGACTTCCTTTCCCACAACGGAAACTGGGATGCCCCGTCCCTTCGACTCCGCTCAGGGCAGGCTCTTGCGTTTTTTGCAAGGGCGGGAACGACACTACCAATACTGCAGCCTCTTAGGACTTTTTATCGCACATGCATTCCGGTTCCCGCCCTTTGCTTCGCAAAGAACGGGGCACCCGACATTCTACATATGGAATGAAAATCAAAAGCGTTGGAAGGGTCGGCCACCCGCCTGAGACCGTGACCAAACGAGGGTCCAATACGCAGTTTGGGCCTGGAACGTCGGTGGAAGATAGTAAAAACGAATTCGTGGATGGCATCAGGGCAGGGCAGAGTAACCCAGCAAACAGCATTCAGACCTTCTACATGGTTCCGATAAACGAGAAGGGGCACCCGACTGGATCACCCAGACCGGTAAATGTACAGGATCGCCAAGGGCACACCTTTTATACGCTTGGTGTCTACATGAATCAGCGTGATTATCGGACCTATGTCAACGGGCAAAGAGTGGACTCCTACACATTTGTGCCACCGATAGGTGGCTCCAGCTACTAGACGCACTCAATCCATTGCTAGGCGGAGGTTGCATTCATGGCGATTCGACGACGATACATAGTTGCAAGCAGCATCGCTAGCGCGATTGTTATCACGCTGGTGGACACTCACCATTCGTCCCGCGATTTCTGCGAATTCTGTGAAAAATGACATTGCACGTATGAGTCAAAACCCATTTAACACGGAGAATCTGCAACAATGGGCTGCAAGGCGAAACGGAACGGTTACTTGCCGCGAACAGCGCTGCGAAGGCAGGGTGGAGTTCTCGAACGACCTACTCCACGCACTGCACCTGGCCCCTCTTACGAGATTCGAAGCGGAGATAGTGGTCGTCGACAACCGGGCAATGCAGAGTGCGCAATCCCTTAGCGACGTGCAGTATTCTGGTGCACAGCCATCGGGGGCATCTACGCAGGTTGTGATCGAATACGAACCTTCAAAATCCTTCGATTTTCCAATTGGCGACGCCTTCGTCGGTCGTGGGCCAAGAGGAAAGCTGCCCTCGATACTCTATGCGGTTACGCCGCAATCAAGTCCGAGAGCGAAGGCTATTGCTTTTGAGCTCAACTCTTGGTGCCTGGTTCGGATTGGCGGATGCTCACAGTCGCAGCAGGCTCCCAGCATTTGGTCTCTTCCTTCCACCCAAGTGACTAGCAATAGCGGGGACAAGCAATAGCCGGCGGGTGGGCACTCAAGCCCTCTTTGGCTTGGGAGAAATAAGGGACAGACGGAAGTGACCCATTTCCCAGTCTGCATTGACGCCCACCTACAACGCCTGCACCGAATCCACCATGGGTGCAGTCACCGCCAACGGCGGGTGGCAGGCCCTTTGGCGCATTTGATCTCACTTCCACAACCGAAACCATGGGTGCCCCGCCCTTGCAAAAAACGCAAGAGCCTGCCCTGAGCGTAGTCGAAGGGACGGGGCACCCGATGTTCCGTTCTAAGTAAGAGAGATCAAAACCAAGAAAGGGTCGCCACCCGTCCTGGGCCACCCGCCGTCGGCCAGAGTTTCTGGAGCCGGTTCGCTGACCAGCAAATGAACGTGTTCGGGCATGACGACATAGCCGTAAATACGCATCTCGAAGCACAGTCGCATGCGTTCGAGGCATTCGACAAAGAGGTTGTAGATGTCCGGCGATGCGAACTTGCGGTCCCGCTGATAACAACTGAAGGTGAGGAAATGGGACTGGCCGGATGCGTGGAATCGTT
>JAYTQD010000181.1:0-1688 GCA_043746935.1 Acidobacteriaceae bacterium
CAAGAAACATCCCAATACTACGAATTTTGGAACAGCCTTCATAAATGTACGCAGAGTAATTGCTTTGCCAGAACTATAGCAAGCCTCTAAGCCGAGTTCAACAGCGCTGATGCGGGTACTATACTTAGAACCATCGTACCGCTTGCTACTTTCTGGCGCAAAAATGACGGACTAACATTTCTGGTTTGAGTAGGACCTGGGTGTCGCAGATGCAGGAACGTACGTAAACTGAGCCTGTCACCGTATTAACACAGCATCGGCCTTTCTTAACTGCCAAAAATACCCGAACATTTCAGTTGCATTTTGTTTGTAGTTATGTTTGACTATTAATAGTGAAACAATCGCAGACTGTCCGCAAACGCGACCGCCTTGCCACGCGCCTCCCCGACGCCAGCCACATCCTCCGCGGATCCCTGCTGGAACGCATCATTCGCCACCGTACCGGCTGCCCCAAGTGCGACCGTGGCGAAGGTCACCCCGTAGCGGTCCTCGCGGTCGGCTATCCCGGCAGACGCACGCGCCAGATCAGCCTCCAAAAGGAACAGGTCTTTTATGTGAAGCGGTCTCTGGCGAATTATCAGAAACTGAAGGCTGCAATCGAGGAGATCTGCGAAATCAATCAGCAGTTGCTGCGCGCCGAGCCCGCCGATGAAAACGACGGAGGCAAGGCCCGGTGATTACTCTGCGCTCCTCTCAACCCGGATTTGCCGAAGGGTTCATGGAAGAAGCAGTGGGCGATCTCTGGGAACCCTGGATGCGTCAGGCCGACCGGATTCTGGAAGACGAGAAACTACTCAATATTGTTTATGAAGCGCTGCTGCGGCGGCATCCAAAGAGCCGCACGCGCGGGCGCCTGGGAGTGCCCGCCGAGATTGTCGTTCGGATGCTACTGCTCAAGCACATCCGTAACTGGAGTTTCGATGTGGTCGAGCGCGAAGTTCGGCCCAACCTCTTATATAGGGAGTTCACCCGCGTCTACGCCGGTAAGGTGCCCGACGCCAAGACGCTCGGCCGCCAGGCGCGGTCACTGGACCCGGAAGTAATCGGACAGATTCAGCAGCGCATGGTGGAACTGGCGGTGGAGAACAAGGTAGTGCAGGGCCGCAGGATGAGAGTGGACACTACCGTGGTCGAGACCAACATCCACTATCCGACCGACAGCAGCCTGCTGGGCGATGGGACCCGTGTCTTGACGCGCGTGATGAAGAAGGTAACGGCATTGACCGGTGCGCTGGGGACGAAAATGCGCGACCGTAGCCGTAGCGTGAAACTGCGAGTGCTGGACATCGCACGGGCGGCGCGCTCGAAAGCACCGCCGAGTCAGGACAAGCTGAAGCAGGGTTATCGCAAGTTGCTGGACTCAACCAGCCGGGTCGTGGGGCAAGCAAAACGGTTCTCCAAAGAGATCGCCGAAGGCGTCAAGCGGTGCTCCGGCTTCCTGCAACAGGCTGCGCTGGAGGGACTGCGCAAAGAGATCGACACCATGCTGCCGCGCGTCAAACAGGTCATCCAGCAAACCAAAGCCCGGGTACTGGGCGGCGACACTCATAGTGAGGGCAAGATCTTCAGCATCTTCGAACCTTCAACGGAAGTGATCCGCAAAGGCAAAGCGGGCAAACCGAACGAATTCGGCAAAATGGTGAAGGTACAGGAAGCCGAAAACCAGATCGTCATCGACTTCGAAGTTT
>JAYTQD010000182.1:0-1688 GCA_043746935.1 Acidobacteriaceae bacterium
GCATCCGGCGAGGAGTTCGACCGGATGTACATGGAAAATGCGGGGGTAGGCGATTACACCGCGGTCAAGCGCCTCTTCAGCCAGGGCGCAAAAAGCGGGGATCCCGACATCCGCGCGTTCGCGCAGCGAGCGCTCGCGCACATGGAAGGACATCTGAAGATGGCGCAGGCGTTGTCGACCAAGGGCTGACATCGCCAAGGAGTCCCGGCCGGTTCCGGACTCAGGCATGAACGACTTGTAGGAAATCGCGCCGCGCTCCTGTCGGTCTTTTTCCGACAGGAACGGCCAGCCTTCGATTTCTCTCTTGCCAAAATAAAAACCCACGGTCCTGGGAGGGTAACCGGGGGCCGACTCACTGTTTTTCTTTCACGAAAGACAGATCGTCTGTGCATATAGCAATCCGGCCTCCGCAAAAGTTCATTCGTTCACCCCGCAATGATTCTGTCATCACGCGATCGTCCTTCCTAAATAGCATTCGATTATATTTTTAGAAATAACCATTCTTTGACGCGGGTGCCGGTTCATTCAAAATTGGTGTCTGTCGAAGTCACGGGGGTGACATGACGGAAGGAATCCTGGACGTTCACAACGGCGCATTCCTGGTGAAAAGCCGGGATGGACGAGTCAGTCTTTGTTTTCATGGTTTGCTGTATGACAGCGACGACCTGGTGGCAACGAACATGTATTCAGAATTGCCCCCGGTCGCCAACGCCAACGCGATGTATTTCGTGGGGCACTACCTGTCCCGCGAATACGGTACCGAAATCACCGCCTGGCCGTCGATTGCCCGGGAATTCATCGGCAGATAGCGACGAGCTGCCCAGCTGGATCAAACACGGGGATTGAATGCCGGCAATCCTCGATACCTGCTGTCCTTACCCCATGAATTGAGATAATTCCCGGGAGAGCCTGTCTGGAATCCAACTGGCGAATCCGCCGTGCTGCGCTCGACGTCCCCGGTGCTGACAGGGTCGAGCCAACATCTTGAGGGGGCTCCCGTGCCCAGGACTATGGCTTCCGCGGAGGAGATTCGCGAGATCATCGAGGCGAGAATCCTATCCAGCCAGGCACTCGATGGCGCCTGTCGCTACCATCTGGCTCCTTTCCTCGTTGCCCTCGAAAATCCCGATTCGAACGGTTGTAACTGGAGCGCCCTGCCCCTCCCCAAGGATCATCTCGGTTGTGTTGCGGTGATACGCGAGATCATCGAGGGCGTGAAGGCCAAGTACAACCTGCAAAGAACGCACTGAGACGGATTCCGCGCTTCCCTCGGGTTCCGTTCCTGGATTGCATTCCGTTTCGCCGATGCCGAAGCACCGGTGATTCGTGAACTCGCCCGCTTGTTTCGGTACTAACTTCGAGTAGCGGCGCACATTGCGGATACTGCGCGTGCGAAGTGCGGACGGATCGAATCCGGTTTTCTGGTCACGAGGAGACGAAAATGAAGGCATCTCGTGCAATGCTTCTTGCCTGTTTCGCGGTGATTTGCGCGAATGCGGTTGCCGA
The DNA here is from genome assembly GCA_043746935.1 of Acidobacteriaceae bacterium. Lineage (GTDB taxonomy): Bacteria > Acidobacteriota > Terriglobia > Terriglobales > Acidobacteriaceae > JANXUC01. The sequence goes on from JAYTQD010000182.1 coordinate 1,507, forward strand.
TAACGTAGTGGGAGCGCCCGACCCACGAAGCGGCAGCATGGCGAGAACCAACCCTTTTCCAAGCAGTTCGGGAACCGGGGTTTCCAACAGCAAGCTGGATCGAAACGACGAATACTCCGCGGCGCTTCAGGACTGCCAGTCTTTGCCCGCGAGCCAGAAGCCGACTTGCATCAAGGAGACGA
>JAYTQD010000183.1:0-4564 GCA_043746935.1 Acidobacteriaceae bacterium
CTCGTGGCGCTGAGCGTTGTCACCTGGGGCCAAACCGGCACATCCACCGTTCGCGGCACTGTCACCGATCCGCAGGCTCGCGTCGTGCAGGGTGCTGAAGTTACGCTCACCAACCAGGCGAATGGCGGCGTTCGCAGCATGAAGACCAATGACTCTGGTGGCTTCAACTTCGACCTGATCACGCCCGGGGAGTACCGCGTGGACGTCGTGGCCAAAGGCTTCAAGAAGGAGACGGTTGACAACGTTCGCGCCCTGATCGCCAAGCCCTCGGAAGTCAGCGTTCAGTTGGAGGTCGGCTCCGCCACCGAAGTGGTCGTGGTGCAGGCGTCCTCAGCAGGGTTCCTGGTGAACAGTCAGGATGCATCGTTGGGCAATAACATTGTTTTCGAGCAGATTACGCAGCTCCCACTCAACGGCAAAGACATTAAAGATTTGCTGAGTTTGCAGCCGGGCACCACAAAGGAAGGTTATTCAACCGGAGCGCGCGCTGACCAGTCGAACGTCACGCTCGATGGTGTTGATATCAACAGCGCGCAAAGCGCTAACACCTCGCTGGCGGGGGTCGGGAACAACTCAGCTGTTGGCACCCTTTCCTCGAGCGCGATTGACCTGACTACGGGACCGGTACTACGCCTCAACACGGAAGCTACCGAGGAGTTTCGGGTTACGACCGCCAATGGAAACGCAAATCAGGGTCGTTCCGCCGGTGCCCAGATCAATCTGGTAACCAAATCCGGAAGCAACGCTTTTCACGGGTCCGCGTTTGAAACCTACAGACCGAAGGGTTTGGAGGCGAATAACTGGTTTAACAATCGCGCCGGGGTGGGTCGCGAAAACTTGATCCGTCACGTGTTTAGCGGTGGAATCGGCGGCCCGATCATCAAGGACAAGGTATTTTTCTTTTACAACTACGAAGCCAGACGCGAAAGAAAATCTACTTCCGTAGTGGAGGTTGTGCCGCTGGCGCAATCGCCAGATCCTGCCAATCTCGGAACCCTCGGCACCGGTGTAATTCATTACAAGTATTGCAATGGCCCTGATCCAAATAAGCCGTGTGCCACTACGGCGATTGCCTCTTTGAATCCGGGGCAGCTTGCCGCAGCTTATCCGAATGTCATAGATCCCAGTAACAATTTGCTGAATCCCCTTGCCCAGGCGGAGTTTGCCAATGCCATTTTGAAATATCCTTCCAACGATGATTCGGTGGGCGACGGCCTGAATACCCGGGGGTTCCGGTTCAACGCCGCTACGCCAACCAACCTGAGTGAGCATGTTGCCAAGCTAGATTTCAATCTGACCAAAAATCAAACTCTTTCCGCGCGGTTGATTGTGCAGCACGACACCCAGAGCTTGGGGAGTTACTTCCCGGATACCAAATCCCCTCAAACTTGGAGCCATCCCTGGGGTATCTCGCTTGGCCACACCTGGACGATTGGGCAGAACTGGGTTAACAACTTTCACTACGGCCTCACGCGGCAGGCCTTTACTGAAGGCGGGGACAGTTTCGGCAATGACATCAGTTTCCGTTTTGTATTCCAGCCGAACAATCAAAGCCATTCTCTGAGCCGGGTTACTCCCACGCACAACATCACCGACGACGTCTCCTGGATTCACGGGAACCACACTCTTCAATTTGGAACCAACATTCGTACGGTCAGCAATGCACGCGTGAGCTATGCCAACGCGTTTGGTGTAGCAGTTACCAATCCTTCCTGGTATTCGGGTGCTGGAGACAACGAGTCCCAAGAGTTCCAGAGTTATCTAAATGCGAATAATCTTCCGGGATCGGGGGGCAAGCTGTCTTCTATTTCTGAGGTGCAGAATGCGGCCACGGCCCTGATCGGGCGCCTGAGCCAATACCAGGCAAATTACACCTTTAAGAAAGACGGCAGCATCCTGAACGCAGGCTCACCGGCAGTCCGGGATTTTGCCACCCAAGCCTACGACTTCTATGTCCAGGATTCCTTTAAAGCACGCCCAAATTTGACCCTGACATTTGGGCTTCGGTACAGCTTGGAACGGCCTGTTTACGAGACGAAGGGATATCAGGTGCGCCCTAAGGTGCCTCTTAGCACCTATTTCGCCAACCGCATCGCAGCGGCAGCGAACGGACAGAACGACATAGAACCGATTGTCGTAAATCTCTCCGGTCCGGCTAACAAAGGCAAGCCTCTCTACGATTGGGATTACAAGAACTTTCAACCACGTGTTGCTTTTGCCTGGACGCCCGCTGGAACTAGCGGAAAGTCCATCATTCGGGGCGGCTTTTCTCTCGTGAACGACTACTACGGGCAGGCACTGGCCGTGGATTTTGACCTTAACAACACGCTGGGCTTTACCTCGACTTCTCAAATCAATGCCAATACGTACGACACGACGGGAGGCAACGCCGCTCCGCTCTTCACGGCCTTCAATCAAAGCATTCCCCTGCAAGGCCTTACCGTGCCGAGTAATCTGACATTCCCACTTTCTCAACCTCTTGACTTCGGGGAGCGTATTGAAACATCAATCGATTCCCACCTGACGGCACCCAAGGAATATGTCTGGAACCTAACCTACGAGCGCCAGATGCGCGCTGGGCTTGTGCTATCTGCATCGTACATCGGACGAAAGGCGCAACACTTGCTGGCACGCCGAGACGTAGCGGGCTTTAATAATCTTCGCGATCCCAGCAGCGGCGTGGACTGGTACCATGCTGCCACAATCCTCGAAAAGCAGCGCCAACAGGGTCTCGACACCAGCCAGATTGCAACCATTCCTTACTTTGAAAACCTTTTCCCAGCGGGGATGGCGTCGCTGCTAAATGGTGCCTTAGGCTATCCCGGTACTGACCCGAACGACTGCACGGGAGCCAACGCGGGTTTTGATCCAACTTGGTCGAACACTCAGGCGTTCTATGCCATGCAAACCCGCACTCCGGTGAACTGTGTTGGGGTGTTTTCCGGCAATGACTGGACGGATACGCAGGCCTTTATGGACTATGGTGTGTTCTGCCCGGGGGGGCCACCGTGTGCGTTCCCCACCAAGTTCACGAGTCCACAATATGGCGCTCTTTCCGCATGGAGCACGATTGGCAATTCCAACTACAACGCGTTCACCTTCTCTGCTCGCCAACGCTTGAAAGGATTGACGCTGGATTTCAACTACTCCTTTTCGCATTCGCTAGATGACTCATCGGGCTTGCAGACGGCGGGGGGATATGGATCGGCGTTCATTACGAATCCATTGCGCCAGCGAGACAGCTATGCTACGTCTGATTTCGACACAAAGCACTCCATCAACGCCAGCGCGGTATGGGAACTTCCCTTCGGCAAAGGCCGCGCGTTTATGAGCAACCCTCACCCGGTGGTGGACGCAATCCTGGGTGGCTGGCAGATCTCGAGCATCTTCCGTTGGAATACCGGGCTTCCTCAAACAGCACCTTACGATGATTCCCGCTGGGCTACGAACTGGAACGTCCAGGCGAATGCGAGTCCGACAAGCGCAGTCCATACGTGCGCCGATCATCCGGCCAGCGCCCCCCCCAAGCTCTTCGGAAGAGGATGCGATATTACTGCGATTTACCAGAGCTTCCGCAACGCCTATCCTGGCGAAACCGGTCCTCGCAATGTTTTCCGCCTGCCGAACTACACCACCGCCGATTTTGGCATCAGCAAATCCTGGAAAATGCCGTGGCATGAGGGCCACGTGCTCCAAGTGCGGCTCGATGCTTTCAATGTAGCCAACCACCAGTCTTTCAACCAGATTGATAACAGCAAGACTGGTTATGGCGTCATTCGCGATCCCAAGCTGCGCGGGGCTCTGCCGCCTGGCAATTGGTCGAATTTCAACCAAATCGACGGTAGACCGCGTGAAATGCAGATCCAGGGGCGGTACTCGTTCTAGGTCGAACTCCATATCAGCAAACCAGAACAGCCTGAAGGCTCATGCCTTCAGGCTGTTTTGTCGAGTCCCATACTGTTTCTCGCTCTAAAGCACAGTTTTTAGTCAATTGCTCGTTCTTAGTTCGAGCTAGCCCCGCTCTTCACACCAGCCGCGGCGGTTTCTTCCGTAAACTCGAGAGCAATTTTCTTACCGCCGAAGCGGATTCCATTGAGAGAAGTCGAGCCATCCGATTGTTTTTGGAGGATGGTTGCGTTGGCATCGACATTTTTGCCGAGCTCCTTCACATGCGCGAGAGCTTTGGCCACAATGTTTTTCCCCTGCATCACGCTGACCGTCACATCAGGCCCAGTGCCCTCCCACGTCACTTTGTAGTCGCCGGGTTTGATTTGAGTTCCGTTGAGTTGAACCGGCTGCTTCAGATTCATCGAACCAGACGAGGCTGCGAACAGGCTGGTGGTGGACAGCAAAAGCGCAAAGCTCAGCGCAATCATCTTCGTAAGTTTCATAAATCACCCTTGATCTTTCTCCCTTGCGGGATGTCGGTTGGGGCGGCCCGGCTGCACCTCGCTCGGATCAGACGCGCGAAACATTTGCGTTTTTGCGCGCGAGGCTTACAATTGCTGGCGCGGGGTTCAACCAGACAGAGCATGTGCCGCGAGGCACAGCGCCGTCGTCGCTA
>JAYTQD010000184.1:0-4563 GCA_043746935.1 Acidobacteriaceae bacterium
CCGCTGCCGTGCCAATGATTCGTGCCCGAACGCGTGATGGCATTGACGACGCCACCGGAGGTCTTGCCGTACTCCGCCGAGTAGTTGCTGGTGAGGACGGAGAACTCCTGAATGGCATCGACACCGAGGCTGCCTCCGAGAACGCTGCCGGGGGCTCCGTTCGCATAGTCGTTGAGGCTGACGCCATCGAGGCGATAGTTGTTTTGTTGCGGGCGCGCGCCGGAGATAGTGAGTTGTTGGCCGAAGCCACGGTTGCCACGATCCGTGCCGGCGGAAAAGCCGGGCTGCGTCTGAATGGCATTCACGCCGGGTTGGAGGGTGGCGAGGTCCGTCCAACTGCGGCCGTTGAGCGGGAGTTCGCGGACGGTGGTGGCGTTGACGACAGCGCTGATGTCGGAACTGGTGAGCTGGATGGCCGGAGCCTCGGTGGACACCTCGACCGAAATCTTGGACGCACCCACCTTCAGGGCCAGGTCGAGGACTTGCTGGCCGCCGACGGAAAGCTCAATGCCGGTGCGCTCCTCGGTGTTGAAACCCGGCGCGGCGATGGAAATCGTGTAGTCCCCGGGTAGCAGGTTGCCGGCCGTGTAGATGCCGTTGGAGTTGGTGGCGAGCTTGGTGGTGACGCCAGTGGCCTCGTTGGTGATGACAATCTGGGCTTGAGGGATTACTCGTCCGACGGGATCGGTGATGGTGCCGGTTAAGGTTGCGCCCGCGACTTGGGCTTGTGCTGGAACCGCAACAAGCATTCCTACGATTGCAACCACAATTGCCGCACAGCATACTGTGGACGCCGCAGAAACTCTTTGATCGGACATGGATCACCTCACTCGTGTGGCGGTGCCCAATGTACGCCCCGGAGCGCTTAAGTGAACATTAATTTCTGTTTAGGTTGTGATTCGAGATTCCTTACACCGGATGCAACAAGCGGCAAAATCACGGTAAATGTGGAGCCCATTCCTGGAGTGCTGTGGCATTCGATGGAGCCGCCTTGGGCCTGCACAATGGCTTGCGCGATGGCCAATCCCAAGCCGCCGCTGTGAGCCTCGCCATTGCCGGGAGGAGCGGCGCGGTAGAAGCGCTCGAAAATGCGCCCGAGATGCTCGCTCGCGACACCAATCCCCTGATCTTCAAAACGCGCTCGAATGATCCCCTCCTGTTGTGTCAGAGTCACGCGTACCTGCGTTCCCTCTGCGGAATACTTGACGGCATTATCCAGAAGAATCAGGAACATCTGATGAAGAAAGGCTTCATCGCCCGAGGAGGCAATTTCCTGGTTCAGCTCGCGCACAATTGCGATATTCTTGGCGCGCGCCCGATAGGTTGCCAGGCTACACGCTTCTTCGAGCACCTCGTTGACGTAGAGCGGTTCGGACATGAGGTGCAGTTGTCCGGCATCGGCCATGGAAAGCGTAAACAAACCTTCCACGATTCTAGTTAGCTTCTTGAACTCGTCGTCAAAAACATGGAGGGTTCTCTGGTAGTCTTCCGCGCTCCGGGTTTTTGAAAGCAGCAACTCCGTTTCACCGTGAAGGACGGCGAGTGGTGTACGCAACTCGTGCGAGGCGTCGGTTACGAATTGCCGCAGTTGGCGAACGGCGGAATCCACGCCCTGCAAGAGGTCGTTGAAGGTCTCCGCAAGGCGGCCGAGTTCGTCGTGTGGCGATGAGACGGGCAGCGGCGTCCAGAATCCCTTCGGATTCTTGACCTGTTTCGCCATCAGAGCCGCGTGCTGGGTTAGCGCGGTGATCGGCGCCAGGCTCCTCCCTACGTAAAAAGCCGAAATTGCAGCGGTCAGCAGCAGGCTCAGCGGAAAAAGGAACAGGGCGATACGGCCAAAGCTGTCAAACACTGCATTCGTCCCCAAGGTTGGAATCGCGACTACCAGCACGCGGAGCAGGTTTGTCTGCTGGAATGGAATGAGCGCGACACGGACTTGCTGAGTACCTCCGATCGCCGCTATTCCAAAAACAGGATGTGAGGCTTTGACGGCGATTCCCGTCAGATCAATGGGTGCGCTGAGATTGGCTGATCTTTGCAACACATTGCCCGAGGCATCCAACAGTTCGAAGAACTCTCCCGGGATATCCAGCCGGTTGATGTCTTGGGCGTTCGGTTCCGTGACGATGTCCGAAACCAGAGGGCGTCCAGTTTCGAGAAGCTGGCGATTGAGCTGCGTGGGGATCTCGTGAACCAAGAGGCCAAAGAAGGCGAGATAGGAGAGGGCCAACAAGACGCCCACGACCGTGGTGAAGAGCAACATCATCCGAATGCGAAGTGATTGGATCCTGATCATTCTGGCATCCCCAGACGATAGCCAACGCCCCGAATGGTATGAATCAGCTTGGCTGACCGGTTTTGATCAAGCTTCTGGCGCAAGCGGTTGATGTAAACCTCAAGAAGATTCGTTTCGCTATCAAAGTGACAATCCCAAACGTGCTCCACAATTTCACTGCGGGTGACGAGTTCGGGAGCGCGCAGCAGCAAAAGTTCGAGCAGCGCGAATTCTTTCGTGGTGAGGGGAACGATCTCTTGGCCCCGAGTTGCGCGGCGCCGGTGACGGTCCAAGGCGAGGTCCGCATAGCTCAGTCTGGCATTGCCGGTGTGGAAGCCCCTCCGGACCAGCGCCCGCACTCGCGCCAGCAATTCGGTCAGAACGAAAGGTTTGGTGAGATAGTCGTCGGCTCCGGCGTCCAAACCTTCGACCCGCTGTTCCACCAACCCTCGAGCGGTGAGCATCAGAATCGGAGCCTCAACCCCACGCTGGCGTAGCTCGCGGCAGACCTCAATTCCGCTGATCCCCGGCAGACGGACATCGAGAAGGATAGCGTCATAGGTTACTTCTGCGCCAGCCTCAATCGCCTTCTCGCCCGTTTCGACCACGTCCACCGCGTAGGTGTTTTCCTTCAATGCACGGGCGATGAAGCTGGCAACTTTTCGCTCGTCTTCGACCAGGAGGATCCGCATAGGCCTTCCCCGCTATCATCGCATGACGATTGCTCGCCCCTCAAACCAGTGGTCTCGACCACAGCCAGCGGTGCGGGAATACCACGCTTCTCGCTACAAGACCGTGCCATTCCCGCTTCCCATCTGGCCCCTTCAAGCCCGTTTCAGTGAACTTCGTAAACCAAGATCGAGGCATTCGTCGACCCGTGCTGCGGGACGGCCACAAAGTAGCGCCCTATTTCGGGCACCAGCCGCGCGGTTTTTGCCGCTGGTCCCGTCGGCACAGTGGCCAACAGCTTGTAATTGTCAGGGTCGGTTTGCTGGTAGACATCCACGCTGCCGTCAGAGGCGCTATAGATGCGCTTACTGGCGACGTCGTAAATCATGTCGTCGACACCTTTGGTAATCGGGAAGGTGCTGAGTTCTTTTCCCGTTTGTGTGTCCATCACCACCACTACGCCGCTGCGGCAAGCCACGAACAGCCGGTGATTGGCTTCGTCAAAAGCCATGGCAACGTTCGGCTTGCCTTTGGTGACGGGCCAACTGGCGATGACCTGCCGCTTTTCGCGGTCGACCACATCCACTTCGTTTTTGTCCTTGTTGTTGACGTAGATTTTTGGACTGGACTTTTCGAGAGCCATAGCCTCCAACGTGTCGCCGTCGACTTTGATGTCCGCCACTTTCTTGCCAGCGGTGGTGTCCACAACGCTGAGCATCGAATACTTTTCGTGCACATCGCCGCCGCCGTTGTCGATGTAGAGATATTTTGTGCTGGCATCGAATCCGATGGAATCCGCGTCCTCCAGCAGCTTTACGCTTGCTAGCGCCGCGTAGGTGGTGCCATCAAAAATCTTGACATCGCCGTCAGCGCCGTCAGTGACGTAGATGCGGTTCACGTCCTCGCGATAGAGTACCGCGTGCGGCTTGCCGATTCCTCCGATCTTGTGGACAGGCTTGCCCGTTTTGAGATCGAAAACTAAAACCGACTTGTAATCTTCCGGTGTCGCGAACAAGCGGTTGCCTTTGAGGTCCACTTCGAAATGATCGAAATGCCCCTTCAGGTCCGCGGGCAGTTGGATGGTTTGTACGAGCTTCAACGGAACCTGCTGACTTTGTGCTTGCACTCCGGTGAGGATCAAAGCTGTCATTAGAACTGCTAGCCGAGTCTTCATACTTCTCTCCTGCATTTCAGTCAGTGATTTTTTCCAGGTGATGGCCTTCGCCATCGCGTCAAAGCATAATTCAATCCGGCCGGGACGAACTGAAAACAAGATTAATTTCTGTTTAGCTGCTTTGGGAAAAGCGTTCAGCATGGCTTGAAAACAGATGGTTTGCGGTATTTCGATCTGGATTTCAACTCCCTTCCCGAAGAGCTGCGTTGACTCGCAGGGAGCGGTGTCGTAGCATCCGCCCGAATCGATTGTCATTGGGTTTTCGTCTTGGAGGAACTTATGAAGCGAACGCAATGTCTTGTTTTGGCGCTGATGAGCGTGCTAGTCGTGAACGCAGCGGCGCAGACCGCCGCCCCTTTGAAGCTGGTGGCAACGATTCCATTGCCAGGATTGCATGACGGGGACTTCGACCATTTCGCTCCTGACATCGATGGGCACCGTCTGT
>JAYTQD010000185.1:0-4562 GCA_043746935.1 Acidobacteriaceae bacterium
CTCGCCGCGCTTCTCGCGGGACGCGAGCGCGCCACCGCCTTCGCGACGAATCAACACGGATGCGATGGCAAGCTGGTGGCGTACACGTCCTCGCAAGCGCATTCGTCGATTGAGAAAGCGATGATGGTCGCAGGCCTGGGCCGCGAAAACCTGCGTCTCATTGCCGTGGATCAAGACTTCGCCATGCAGCCAGACGATCTTGCGCTCCGCATCGAGGAAGACAAACGCGCCGGGCTGATTCCCTGCTTCGTCTGTGCCACTGTGGGAACGACTTCGTCCAACGCCATGGATCCCATTGAAAAAATCGGCGCGATTTGCCGCGAGCACGGAATCTGGCTGCATGTGGACGCAGCCATGTCCGGCACTGCGGCTTTGTGCGAAGAATTTCGCTGGATTCACAACGGCCTGGAATTCGCCGACAGCTATTGCTTCAACCCGCACAAATGGATGTTCACCAACTTTGATTGCAGCGTTTTCTACGTAGCCGACCGCAAGGCGCTGATTCAAACCTTGAGTGTGTTGCCGGAATATCTGAAAAACCAAGCCAGCGAATCCGGCGCCGTCTTCGACTACCGTGATTGGCACATACAGCTGGGCCGCCGCTTTCGTTCCCTCAAGCTTTGGTTCGTAATTCGTCACTATGGAATCGAAGGCTTGCAGCACCACATTCGCGAGCACGTGCGATTGGCGCATAAATTTACGGGATGGATACGAAGCGACCCGCGATTTGATCTGGCCGCTCCCGTGCCGCTCAACCTGGTCTGCTTTCGCCATCGTGGCGGCGACGCCGTGAATCAGATCCTGATGGACCGCCTCAATCGCAGCGGCGATCTTTACCTGACGCACACGAAGCTGGATGGGAAACTCACTCTTCGACTTTGCGTCGGGCAAATGAATACGGTCGAGCGGCACGTGACGCAAGCCTGGAAGCGCATTCAGGAAGAGACGGTCATCGCAGAGGCAGGGAAATTGTAGATTGCAGATTTCAGATTGCAGAAGTAAACCACATGTGAGGCAGTCTTTACTTCTGCAATCTGACTTCTGCAATCTGACTTCTGCAATCTGATTTCTAACTTCTGCAATCCTTAGGAAACTTCGGCCTCCGGCACGGCTCCAACCACGCCCGACAGCGGCTGAGTCCGAACAGTAACCCGCTCAGAGGCAAACCAACTCTGCACTTGTGGCAATGCCTGACGCATAGCAATTTCGCCAGCGCGAATCAGCTCCCCGGCTCGCTCAAAGTCGTCGTACGCAAAGCCTTTCACATCCGGCTCCACCACGAGGTCGCTGGCGCCTCTCCAGACTCCCGCGCTGTGCTCAAGCGCGATACTGAAGCTCTGCCCGATGACGTCGAAAACATGCCGCGGCCCCGTGCCATTCAGCCCACTCTTGAGGTTGATCGCCAGCACCCGGCGCGCGCCCATCTTGCGCAGTGGCACCGACGGGACGGGATAAGCCAGCATTCCATCTACCAACAGCCGCCCGTTAACTTCGACAGGCAAAAACATGCCAGGATAGGCGCAGCTCGCGCGCACCGCATCAATGAGTGGTCCGGAGCGAAAAGACACGCCTTCGCCGGTTGCGAAATCCGTGGCCGTCACAGCCAAAGGAATCTTCAGATCATCAAAACTTTTCTGCTTAAGAATTCTGTGCAGAAATACGGCCATGCGCTGGTTGCTGGCCAAGCCAAGCTTCGACAGCGTCCAGCGCCCGATATGGTGAGAGCGCACCCCAAATGCAATCTCTTCCAACTCCGCCACCGAAAGACCGCCGCAATAGGCCGCTCCAATCAGCGCGCCCACGCTCGTCCCGGCTACAAAGCTCACCGGAATCTGCGCCTCTTCCAGAACCTTCAGGACACCGATGTGTGCAATCCCACGCGCAAAACCGCCACCCAAGGCTATCCCCAGGGCGGGCGCTTCCGAGCTACCGAGTCCAGAGCTGCGGGCTAATTCTCTGCCAAACGCCCGAACTGAACGTGCTACATGCCGAAAAGCTTTCACCGGATTCACCTCCCCGATGAGCCAGTTTCCTGAGTTCAGTACTTGCAACTGAGATGCCACCCAGCTAGCCCACGATTCCATTCTGAGTCTGCTTGCCAAGACCGCAACCGACCGACCACCCGGTCGCCACAATGACGAAGATGACGAACTCCTTGATCGCTGCTAACTTGGGAGTATGGTTCGCGAATTTTCCGCCGGGGGTGTCGTGGTCCGTCGCAGGGCCGGTTCGTGGTGGATCGCGGTCATTGAGCCCCACTTCCGGGAAGATCCGCCTGCCAAATCGGTGACAAAACGTGCTCGGAAAGTGACACTTTGTCTCCCCAAGGGCATGGTGGATCCTGGGGAAAAGCCCCCCGAAGCCGCCTTGCGGGAGGTTCGCGAGGAGACCGGAATTACCGCCCGGCTGGTAACCAAGCTCGCGGATAGCAAGTACGCTTTTGTCAGAAATTGGGGCGACGGCGCGCGCGTCTTCAAAGTCGTCAGCTTTTATTTGATGGTTTATGAATCTGGACGCATTGACGATGTTACGGAGGCCATGCGCCACGAAGTTCGCAAGGCGTTGTGGCTGCCGCTCGACGAAGCACCGAAGAAGCTTGCCTACGGCGGGGAGCGCCAGGTCACACGCCGAGCGCAAAAGTACTTGGAGTCGCACGAAGAAATCTAGCTACAAATTATCAGGAGATCCGAACTCATGCCCCTTGCCATCCATCACCACGAGCACCACTTCACGTCGGGTAATTTTGTCCGCGACATCGTCATCGGTATGTCTGACGGCCTGACGGTTCCATTTGCTCTCGCCGCGGGCCTCTCTGGCGCGGTGAGTTTCAACAACCACCTTATCGTAATTGGCGGGCTGGCCGAGATTGCTGCTGGTTCCATTGCCATGGGCCTGGGCGGGTATCTCGCCGCCCGGGGCGACGCCGAACATTATGAATTGGAGCGCCTCCGCGAAGAACGTGAGGTTATTGAAATTCCGGAAGAAGAAAAGGCCGAGATTAGCCGGATCTTTCAGTCTTATGAAGTTACCGAGCAAGAGGCCGCGCACGTGGTGGAAGGTTTGGCGCGAAATCCAAAAGCCTGGGTCGACTTCATGATGAAGTTCGAGCTTGGCCTGGAAGAGCCCGACCCAAAGCGTGCTCTGACCAGCGCTTCCACCATTGCCTTCGCCTATATTGCGGGAGGCTTTATTCCGCTCTCACCCTACATGCTGATGAGCAACACCCAGCACGGCTTGATGCTCTCAGCGGTACTCACTTTGGCCGCGCTTGGTGTTTTCGGGTTTGCCAAGGGACGGTACACGGGAACTTCGCCGATTCGTGGCGCGGTACAGACGGTCGTGATCGGCGGCCTCGCGGCCGGCGCGGCATTCCTGTTAGCAAGATTGATCTCGTAGCCGCAAGATGAAGATGCTAACGAATTCACGAACGGCTTCCATACTCCGGCTTGCTTGCCTTACAGCGCTCACAATAGGACTCACAGCTTCGCCTCTCGCTTGGGCCAAGAAGCGCACCCCTTCCGTCCGGCCCACGGATTCCAGCTACGTCGCAGCCCTAGCCGTGGCCGACCGCTTCATGGCTGCGTGGCAAAACAACGACCAGGCTGCCGCGCTACCGCTCGTCACCAATCGAGCCAAGCAACAGAGCACGGAAGAGGGCATCGACAAACTTTTCAGTGGCTCCGCGACGCGCGCGTTCGAGATCACTCGAGGGCGGGCCTTGCGGCAGGGCCGATTTCTCTTCCCTGCGGTTCTGCTCCAAGCCGACGATTCCGGCCACACGCGCCGCAGATTTACCGGGATCATAATCACCAACACTGGCAAGAACGACTGGGCCGTGGATAAACTGCCTTAGGCCAGCAAATCGAGAATCGCAGAGAATTCTTAAGGAAACGAGGCTCGCATGAAGCCGATCCAAAAAGTTGCCGTCCTTGGCGCGGGAACCATGGGCAGCCGCATCGCCGCGCATCTCGCGAACGCAGGCATCGCCACCGTGCTACTCGACATCGTTGCACCCGACGCCAAGCTTGGCGCCCGCAGCCAGATCGCCGCCGCTGGACTGGAAGGCGCGCGCAAGTCGAAGCCCGCCGCATTCTTTGAAGCTTCGCTGACGAATCTGGTGACGACCGGCAACTTTGAAGACGATCTCGGCAAGGTCGCCGACGCCGATTGGATCATCGAAGCGGTTGTGGAAAATCTCGACCTCAAGCGCGCTCTGCTCCGCAAGGTGGATGCCCATCGCCGCCCCGGCACCATCATCACCACCAACACCAGCGGCCTTCCTGTGGCCAAGATTGCCGAAGGTTTCCCCGACGACTTTCGCCAGAACTGGTTCGGCACGCACTTCTTCAATCCGCCGCGCTACATGCGGCTACTGGAGATTATTCCAACTCCAGAAACCGATAAAGCCGCCATCGAAAAAATCGCCCAGTTCTGCGACATCCGCCTCGGCAAAGGTATCGTCCGCGCTAAAGACACCCCGAACTTCATCGGCAACCGCATCGGAATTTTCTCCATGCTCAACGTCATGCGCCTCATGCAGACCATGAACTTCACCATCGAGG
>JAYTQD010000186.1:0-1686 GCA_043746935.1 Acidobacteriaceae bacterium
GAGTTGATGAAAGTTCGCACTTCCCATCGTCGCACTGTGTTGCCGGTCTGCGCTTTGCAGAGAGCTCGGGACGGGGAAGTCCCTTTCATTCGTTAGGCCTCATATGAACACCAATCGGTTCGTGAGCATCGAGCGAAGCGCAAAGCGCTTTCCACCAAACGCCGCGCGCGTGTTGCAGTTCGTTGCTGCTCGGAGCCACCGTAGCCTTTGCATCAAACCCGAACCCGGTTTGCATTCGCAACCCATCGTCGCCAATCGAAAGCTTGCTTTCGTTCAGCGCTGGCGCTTGAGGCGCCAGCGAAGGCAAATGTTGGTCACTCAGTTGGTGCTGCCGCTATGCGCGGCAGCGGCTTTTCGCCGCAGTCAGGGTTGTTGCTCTGTCTCGCGTGAGGCCTAACCCTTCCATCGAGGGGATGCCCAAAAGGCTGCGCCTTTTGTGCACCCCTCATGTCAAACGTTGGGCGTCACGGTTCGCCGTCACAAGTCACCATCGCGAGGGAAAGCAATGTTCTCATTAATCGAGTCTGAAGTTGAAATCGCAAAGGCTCAGCGGAAGCTCGAAGGATCCTTTCGCCGCGACTTCAAGAAAACGGCAACGAAGAACATCGGCTACCCAGGGGGTACAACGCAAGATGCCGGGGTCGTCACCAATGGACGCTATTGGTACTGGGCAGCCGACCACGATCATTCGAAGTCGCCCAATCCCAGGCGACTGAACTGGTTCGGCATATTTCGTGATGACAGAGACCTTCAGATCTCTGTCGAGATCAACACCCCGTACGAAGGCGCGAACGGGCAGATTGCCGGATTCTTCGCGCGTGACAACGATACTGGATCGATTTACCTCTTCCACTCAGGGCGCGTCGGAGGCGGCACGGCTGGCGTTAGCAAGACTGCCTTCTTGACTTGGAGCGGTCAGAAACTGATTGAAGTGTTCGACTCAGAGGGGCATGCAAGAGACGGCGTACTGGTCATGCCCGTTGAAGGCCCAGCGGCAACTCGATCCGCGATTCGTTATGTAGAGTCAATCGCTGACTTCAAGAAGGCGGTTCGAGCGGGTGAAACAAATACGCCTGACTTTCAGCAGAAGGAAAAGCAACTGACTGACTTCTACGAAGAGGCACGAGGCAGACGGAAAGGTACGCGCACTGCGGACTTTGACTACGTGTCGAGGCACGGTGAAGTCGTGGACGCTCTCCACGCATGGCGCAAAGCGGCAGGCCTAGTAAATGGCTCCCGCCTGGTAAAGAACGTCCTAATTGATCTTGGCGTCTCGGCTGCGGGCAGCCTCACTGAGATTTATGAAGTGAAGACCAGCGCCTTGCGCCCTGATGTGTACACAGCGATAGGGCAGCTTCTTGTCCACGGTCAGTCCGAGGGCTGCAAACGAGTCATCGTATTGCCGTGCAGCGGAAACTTGGCAAGTGACCTTGATCGTGCGTTGAGGAGAAACGCCATAGAGGTCATACGCTTCAAGTTGACGGAAGACTCCGCATTCATAGAGTGACGCCCAACCCTTCCATCGAGGGGATGCACAAAAGGCTGCGCCTTTTGTGCACCCCTCATGTCAAACGTTAGGCCTCACATAAAGACACATTGGTTCGTGAGCACCGAGCAAGGCGCAAGGCGCTCTGCACCAAAGGCCGCGCGCGTGTTGCTTGTTCATTGCTGGTCAAGGCCAGCGAA
>JAYTQD010000187.1:0-4551 GCA_043746935.1 Acidobacteriaceae bacterium
TACTGCACGAATCCGGCCATGCGAACTCTTCCAACCCAAACTAGAGGCTCGGGCGGACATAGCCGCTTCACCTTCACGTCTTTCTCTCGAACAGCCATCGCGTTACTTTCCTTCGCCTTGAGCCTCTCCGCAGCCGCTAAAATCAAGCCTCAGCCCCCATCTCATGCCAGTTCCAATATCGAGATCTCCTCCACTCTCGCCGATGCCATCAAAGCCGTGGAAGAGGTCGCCGCCGACCCCATCCTATATGGAACCTACGTCTACGAGCATGACAAGACCCTCATCGGGGCTCGCCAAATGGATACCTCTTCCGCTTTTGGGAATGACAAGCCACCGGGCAAAGTCTTCTACAAGGTCTTGGACGGAGTCATCTCTCCCCGCCACTTCAAGGATACCGAAGACAGCGGTACCATCACCGTCCGCTACGTCCTTCGCGAACTCACCCCTGCCACCGTCACCCTGCGCATTGATGCCGTCTTTATCGAATCCGCTCGCCGCGCCGTTCACGCCTCCCAAGGCGCTGTCGAAAGTGCCGAATTCGGCGAAGTCCAGCAACACCTCTATCGCATCCAGGCCCGCGCAAAGGAAGCCTCCGATGAAGCCCTGGCAGAGGCCGCAGAACAGGGCAACGCTGAGGTCAGAGCACAAGCCAGACAAGCCCATTCCGCTCCCATGCTGGCTCCGGAAGCGACTCCCTCCGTGCAGGAGCCGGTGACTACTCCCTCCGCTCCCGCTTTGCTTTCGACAACCGCGCCAGCAGGCTCCGTCACTGAACTCGAACAACGTGTCAACCAGCTGCGTCATCAGGTCGAAGCCCGCGTCAAAGCCCCCGGTGCCCCCCTAAAGTCCGCCCCTTTTCACACCGCCACCACCATCCAGAGCGTGCCTCCCAACGCTGAGGTCGCCATCGTTATCCTCACCACCTACTGGTACGGCGTGCAAACCACCGACGGCCACACCGGCTGGATTCAGCGCACCCAACTGGAGCCTCTGCCGTGACCAAGATCTTCGCGCAGCTATGCACCCTCGCCGTTCTTGCTGCTGCTGTCCTGGCCCAGGGAGCCGCTTCCGAACGCGTCTTCCACGCCTCCAAAGCAGATGTGGACACCGCTCTCCGTACTCTGCAAGTCGCCACAGGTGGCCGCTTGCCGACCGCCGACGGCTTCGTGACCGCGCAAGATCAACCTCTCGACCGTTTTCAGCGCCCGCGTTACACCTACGCAATTCAGGTTCTCCCCAAATCTCCCACCGATTCTGTTGTGAAGGTACGGGCCCGAATCACGGCCTGGTATACCGGAACAACCCCAACTCAATCTGGATACCGCGAGCTCTCCTCCAACGGACGCCTCGAAACCGATCTGTTGGATCGTGTACAAGACTTGCTGTCACAAAAGTCCGACGTTACGGCGTCTCCGCAACAATCGGATCATGCTTCACCGCAGCCAACTCCTTCCAAGACTTCGCCCGCGAATCCTTTGTTCAACACGCCGCGTCCCGGCGCAATTTTGCCGCCTCGTACCCAGATCACCGCGCTCCAGGAACCACGCGATTCCGCCAACTACGCCCAGGCACTCCGAGAGCAAGCCACCAACTTGGAGGAGATTCTCCGCAACCAAACTCATCCCACCGACCTGGCCGCGGTGAGGAGGTCCAAGACCCCCATATTTTCGCGCCCCTCCGAAGACGGCGAAGTCCTCTTTCAGGCCGAAGCGCAGGATGAATTCCAAATACTTAACACCAGCTCTGAATGGGTTCACGTGCAGATCTCCGGCCTCTCCCGCGGCTGGATTCGCGGCACGGACCTGGAGCTTCCTTCCCGGCCAAGTCCAAGGCCCGCCGCCGCGCCAAGCGCGAAATCTCCCGACGCGGGACCGGCTCCAAAGTCTTTCCGCCTCGCCCGCCAGGAAGTGAATACCTTTCCCGGCGAGTGGGCTCCGCTGCGTGGAAAGTCCGTACGCATCCTGTCGCTGGAACCGACAGGCGCCACGCCTTCGGCCAGCGCCGCTCATCAGCAAGATAAATGGGAAGTTGCAAAAGAGATGTTTCACCGAGCCGCTGTGCGCCTGACAGCGCCGGAGCCTTCCCCCGCAGTGGAAGGCGTAGTCCTCATCTTTGATTCCGCCGATGGCGGCATGGCCTCCACCACTGTCGCTTCGCTACAGAAATGGAACGCAGGTAGCCTCTCGGACGAAGCTTTCCGCGCCCAGTGCTCCCTCGATCCCCCGGAAGCCTTCCAAAAATAAATGGAGGCACGGGCGAAGACGCCCGTGCCTCCGGAAAACACAAACCCTTTTACTATTTAGCTTTCGGCTGTACCAGCTCCATGTCAATCGTGATCGAGATCTCATCTCCAATCAGCGGACCTCCGCCACTCACGCCGAAGTCCTGGCGATTAATCTTCGTCGACGCCGATGCCCCAATGCGCGCGTTGCCCCAAGGATCTTTGATCGGTTCGCTCGGCCCCTCAACATCCAGTATGGTTTCCTTCGTCACGCCATGCATTGTTAGGTCGCCTGTCACCTTCAACTTGCCCGCGCCGGCTGCTTCGACCTTCTTCGACTTGAAGGTAATCGTCGGAAATTTCGCCACATCAAAATATCCCGAGCTGCGCAGATCGTTGTCCCGCATTTCCACGCGCGTGTCAATCGAACCGGCGTCAATGGTCGCATCAATCACTGTCTTGCCAGGGTTCGCGGCATCGAACTGCACCGTACCGGTAACTTTTGTGAACGCGCCACGCACCGTCGAAATTCCCAGGTGGCGTACGGAAAATTGTGCCGCCGTGTGCGGTGTATCAATGTTCCAGGTTTGCACTTGCGCCGACGCGACACCCACCAGCAGCGAAACAGCAACAGCACATAGCGAAAATGACTTTTTGTACATTCGTTTCTCTCCAGAGATCTTAAATTTCTGATTGTTGACTGCTAGAAGCCCGCACACAAAACATTAGACGATCCAGAGCCTCACTTGGGTTCTTAATATCTATTCGCGCGCCATGTCGTTTCAGCGCTGCGTTCGCCGGATCGTCTCATACATCTTCTCGGCAATCAGCCCATTGCCCTCGGCCGTCACGTGTGCTTCATCAAAGTAAACCGTGTCCGTAGCAGAATCCAGCGCATCCGCAATCGGAAACACCGGAGGTCGCGCCTCGGCCTTCAGCAAAGCATAAGCCGCCTGGTTGACTTCCTCCAGTCCTGGCGTCTGCTTTCGCGACGCAACCCGCGCCTCCTCCTCCTCCGCAGTCAGCTGCTTGCTTCCAGTCGAAAGCGTAGGCTCCCAGAAGAATAATGGCTCAAATTTGTACTCCCGCCCCAATGCCTGCACCAGCTGAACGTTTTCTAGATAACAGCGCACCGTGGCTTGGGCCAAGGCATCGACATCTCTGTGGACACTCGTGACTTGCCGCCGCTGCTGCCCGATTAGTTTCGCCGTGTTGCTTTCCAGCAGATATCGGAAATTCCCTGACCCCGACGACGCGCGCCCCTCCAATGTTTTCTTCGTGTCGTAAAAATTTTGATGCAATCCCGCTCGCCCCGATTGATAACTCTCGTATACATCCGCCGGTCCGTCGTAGAAAATCACCAGATCAGGTTTGCGTTCATCTCGTTTCAATTCCAGCACGAGCTTGACCATTTCCTGGGTGTTGACCCAAGCCTTTTCCCCAAAGTTGAGAACGCACACCTTACGTCCATCCTTCTCATACCTGGCCGCCAGCAGCGACGGAATCGTAAGCCAATCCGGCACCCCAGCCCCCCAGATCGTCGACCCTCCAAACATCCAAATCGTATACGTCTTGTCGGCGGTCACGGCATTGCAGGAAGACGGCACGCTCTTTCGCACTCCCGCAGCATCAATATTGATGGTTTGCCCGTGAAACGCCTTACGCTCCCACCCGACATAGGCCTCATAACTAAACACATTCGACGGCTTCCATTCATCCGCCAAAGCCTCCACCCACGGCGCGCCTTGGTACACAGCTTGCAGATGGGCTCGAGGAATAACATCGGTGTCGGTATTCGCCATCCGCAACCGGGCAAAGCAGGCAGCCTCCACCCACGCCAGCCACACCACCACCAGAATTACCGCAATCCCACCCCGTTTTGCCAACGCCTGTCCTTCCATTACTTGCCTCCGCCCGCATACCGCCCTAAAAAACTTGATACAAAAACGCGCTCTCCTGCCCGCCAGGCCGAACCGTCAGCAAAAAAAATCCTCCCACCACGCACACCACCACAGCGCACCGCACCGGCCAACGTACCCACAACGGCATGATCGCCTCAATGCGCTCCCACCACAAATCAGGGCGATACCGCTCCGCCAGTTCCAATACCGCATACCCCCCAAGGCCCAGCAACAGTGCTCTCGATCCCACCACAGCGGCCAACCGCGCCAGGTCCATCCGAAACGTTCCAACTCCAGACCAAGCATGAGCCAGCAACCAAGCCGCATCTGAAACCGCCCGCGCCCGGAAGAACACCATCGCGATAAAAAATAGATGGAGTGTGAGCAACCATCCCACCCAACTACCAAGACGACCCCAATTCGGCCGAG
>JAYTQD010000188.1:0-12061 GCA_043746935.1 Acidobacteriaceae bacterium
GCGTCACTGCCCTCCGCGACGGGCGTCGAGGACTTGGCGAACGCGCACTAAAGCTGGCACGCCGCCTTTGATCATGTAGTTCACGGGAGCCTCGCCGGCGAACATGGGATTGGAGTTGGGCAAACTGATCCAGGCGTCCGCCAGCTTGGCGCTGTAGAGGATGCGCAGCGCCTTAAAAACACCCAAGAGCAGCGAGATGCGCGTGAGCTTGTCCTGATCGAGCGGTTTGGTGTGTCCGCCCTTGAGTTGGTAAAACGCGCCGTTGGACATGCCTCCAAGAAGCTGGCGGGCGGGTTCGTCGCGCAGCTTCCAGGACGCGGCCAGTTTGAAAAATGCTGGGATAGCGGCTGGGCTGAGGCGCTCCTGGACGTCTTTTTTCGACAGATCTGCGGCATCTGCTTTGGCGAAACCGGTCAAGGGGCGCTGGATTGTGGCCATGAGTATAACTCCAAATATGTATTATAATAACTATATTATTGGAGAATGTCAAGAGAAGCTCAAGGTTGAGGATTGGGCGAAGGGATCGTAACTCCCCGCCCCTTCGACTTCGCTCAGGGCAGGCTCTGTCGCACAGAACGCGACAAGGACGGGGCACCCGGTCAATACTAATGCTTGACGGTAGTATCGTAACGCGGTAGCATACCTCTTGTGATCGCGAGTTTTCGGGACGCGGAGACAGAAAAACTGTGGCTGTCGGGCAGGAGCCGGCACTTGCCGGCGGATTTGCACCGAAGAGCCTTCAAGAAACTCGCCATCCTGAATGCCGCCGTCTCGCTCGATAACTTAAAGGTGCCGCCAGGGAATCATCTGGAGGCGCTGCGCCGGAATCGCTCTGGACAGCACAGCATTCGCATCAACGATCAATACCGTATCTGTTTCGAGTGGCGGGATGGGAACGCTTTTGCGGTGGAGATCGTGGATTACCACTAGGCTCAAGGAGTGATGATGACCAAAACGGCGATGACCCGCACTACGATGACCAAGACACGGAAAGTTTTTGCTATCCACCCGGGAGAGATTCTCAAGACGGAATTCATGAAACCCATGGGAGTCAGTGGTTATGAACTGGCCAAGGCGCTCAACTTTCCCGGCATCTATGAAATCGTGCGCGGAGAGCGGGCGATTAGCGCGGACACGGCAGTCCGGTTGGGCAAGTATTTCGGTCTACCAGCGCAGTTCTGGCTCAATCTGCAAAATGACTACGATCTGCGACTCGCGGAGAAAAGCGGTATCGGTAAAGGAATTCAACCTCGAAGAATTGGCCGTGATGCGGAGTTGGTGGTGCGATAGCGTGTCGGCAGCATCGCCTCGTTGAGGAATTCTTATTGCATGTGACCATTCTGCCTTGGGATTCCGATGCAGCCCAGCAGTACGGTCAACTTCGGGCCACGCTTGAGCGCGACGGCCAGCCGATGGGAAACCTGGATACCATGATCGGCGCTCACGCTCTTGCTGCCGGTGCGGTCCTAGTAACGCATGACCATGCATTCCGCCGGATTAAGAAACTCAAAGTTGAGGATTGGACGAAGGGATCCTATACTCATATTGCGGACTTAATAGCGGATATCATAGCGGCCTAATTACAACTATAATTGTTGTATATATATGATATTAGATGTAATACTAATTTTATATAGCGGCCATGATAGCGGACATTAAAACGGAAGATCGAGGCGAGATTGTCTCCGCTATGGAGCCGCTTTTGATTGCGGACGGCTCTCGGCACCGAGGCGCGCTGACTGACTTGGTGGTCGATCTTACGCAGAAATCCACGGGGCTCCGTCGCAGTCTGCCGCCTTCCCTTCTTACCTCGCTCGCCGACTTGGTGCGGGCGATGAACTGCTACTACTCCAACCTGATTGAGGGGCACGACACTCACCCTGTGGACATCGAGCGGGCGCTCAAGAACGACTATAGCCAGGATGCCCGCAAGCGCGACTTGCAGCTGGAAGCCAGGGCGCATATCGCCGTGCAGAAATGGATCGACGGCGGGGGACTCGGAAAAGGCCTTGCCATCAAAGCCGGGGGAATCTGCGAGATTCACCGGCGCTTTTGTGAGTTGCTGCCCGAGAGTCTTCTTTGGGTGGAGGATTTGGCGGCCAAGGAACGTATCCGGGTTATTCCCGGTGAATTGCGAAAACGTGATGTACGCGTGGGAACTCACGTCGCCATAAGCCCAGGCTCGGTGCCGCGCTTTCTGGATCGTTTCGAACAGGTCTATGGAACTACCGGCAAGACGGAGTCGATCCTCGCGACGGCTACGGCGCATCATCGCCTGTTGTGGATCCATCCGTTCCTGGATGGAAACGGACGGGTAGCGCGGCTGATGTCGCACGCGATGATGCTGGACCTGTTGGATACGGGCGCGGTGTGGTCGGTGGCGCGAGGTCTGGCCCGCAATGTGAGTGAGTACAAGACGCTTCTCGCCCAGTGCGATCAGACGCGGCGTAACGATCTTGACGGACGAGGAACGCTGAGTGAAGAAGCGCTAGTGGAATTCACGCGGTTCTTTCTCACCGTGTGTATTGACCAGGTGGACTTCATGGAGAGCCTGGTGCAGCCGGATCGCCTGCGGACCCGCATCTTGATCTGGGCGGAGGAAGAAATTCGGCTCGGGAAGCTGCCTAACAAGTCGGGCAGCATTTTGGAAGCGATTCTCTATCGCGGCGAATTGCCCCGCGGCGAGGTGGACGCTGTGGTCAGTACAGGCGAACGGCAGGCCCGCAGGATTGTCTCGGCGCTGCTGGAGACTGAAGTGCTGGTTTCGGAAAGTCCGCGCGGACCCCTACGGTTGGCGTTTCCGGCTGCTCTGGCGTCGCGTTGGATGCCGGGGTTGTTTCCGGAGAGAGTTTCGTAATATTTTTCGACAGAGAACCTGAACGTTGCGATATTGTGTCAGCAGCATCGCACTCGCACCCTTGAAAAAGGCCAAGCTGGGCCACCCGGAGTTTCGTTAGTGGAAATAGGTTAAAACCCCAGGAAGGGTGGGCCGGCCACCGAAGGATGGGATAGGGAACTTGAGACCTGTTAAGACTTAGAAGGCGAACGATAGACGAAAGCACATATTTTAACTGTTTGGCAGTAAAAATTCGAAAGGTGCCGAATGAAACATCTGATTCCCGTAGTACTGGCTCTCATGGCAATAATCGCAGGTACTGCCGCCACGAGCCTTCTTCGTGGTCATGCGATTGTCGCGATTTGTCTGTACGCAAGTTGTGGCGTACTTACCATATTAGCTATCGGATTTTCGATATACGAGAGCCTGCCGCAACCCCACATCGTGGTTACTGGCTATGGAAGGCTCGCGGGGGGCCAAATCGATGGCCTGTTAATTGAGAATGACGGTGAGCCTGCATACAATCTTTTGCCTCCCGATCCAGTTCAACTAGGGTCAGCAAAAGTGACCTTTGAGGATCCCGCCATTACGCGGCTCACGAAAGACGATGGAAAACGGTGTTTCCCCGTTTGGGTCGAGACATCCCTTGGCAGTAGTTCGGCTGGCGCACTCTTTAACCAAATGGTCCTCAATGAAATACCTGAATTTGTCGTCAAATTTCGATACGCTGATGGTAAAAGTCCAATGTGTCGTCGCTACACAACAGTTGGAATGATTGAACGAAACGTGACTGTGCATGGTGGGCTCTCTGGTATTTTTGTGAAACAGAAAATTAGGTGGCTGTCTCTAAGACAGCGCTAGCTTCCCTAACGTTGCCCTCGCAGTGCGCTAGACGCAGATGCCATCCAAGTCTTCGACGGCCTGGGTGGTGAGTTGAAACAACGCACTCATTCCCGCGTCTTAGATCGCTGGGTTTTAGACTGCGACTTCTCAGATCGATCAAGGCGGCGTTGACGCAGCATCTCGACCGCCGCGTCCCCGTCCATCAGTTCACCGCGCTCCGCCTGGGCAAAGCCTAGGGCGATCTTGGCAGCCACCGCTTCGCGCTGCTCCGTCAGCCAGTCTTCGGCATGAAGCTGCACCCGAATAATCTCGAATGCCTGATCGATCACTTCGTCAGGGTCATCGTATGCGCCTGACCGAACCGCAAATCGATCATTTGCTGATGTTCAGGTTTCAGTTCGATGCTCATGGCCGTACTTGCAAGGGTAGGAGCGCGGAAAGCGTGTGTCAAGTGAGGCTTTTGTGACAGAATAGGCCGACATGTCGCGGGTCAACTCTCTAAACTCCCGGCCCTGTCGCACAGAACGCGACAAGGACGGGGCACCCCGAGCGGTCTCTCCGCTCTCACACCGTTTACTCTCCGATTTGGCCTTCCACCCCGCTCCCTGTAAAATCTAGGGTTCACAGTGAACGTTCACGGGTGTTCGTTCATCAGGAGTCCCCCAGCATGTCCTTAACCAAGCAGCAAGCGCTCGACCTCTTCCACTCCGACGATTTGATTGGCATTGGCATGGAGGCCAATGCTTTGCGGCGGAAGCTGCATCCGGAGGGGGTGGCTACCTACGTCATCGACCGGAATATCAATTACACGAATTTCTGCACGGAATACTGCACGTTCTGCGCGTTTTACCGGCCGTTGAAGGGGCCGGCGGCGAAGGAGGGGTACATTCTCGACTTCGAGACTATCTACGCGAAGATTGGCGAGACGGTGGAGATGGGTGGGACGGGCGTGTTGATGCAGGGTGGGCTGCATCCGGATTTGAAGATTGACTGGCATGAGCGACTGCTGCGCGGGATCAGGGAACGGTATCCCAAGATACATTTGCATTGCTATTCGGCGTCGGAGATTTTGGCGATTGCGGAATATAGTGCGCTGAGCCTGCGGGATACGATTGTGCGGCTGCGGGAGGCTGGGCTGGATTCGATTCCTGGCGGTGGGGCGGAGATTTTGGATGATGAAGTCCGGCACAAGATTGCGCGGCTGAAGTGCCTGACGGAAGACTGGATTTCGGTGCATCGGACGGCGCATCAGTTGGGGATGCGGACCACGGCAACGATGATGTTTGGCGTGGGCGAGAGCTACGAGCACCGGATCAACCACTTTCAGGCGCTGTACGATTTGCAGGAAGAGACGGGTGGGTTTACGGCGTTTATTCCGTGGAGTTTCCAGCCGCAGAACACAGCTTTGGGTGGGCGCAAGTGGGATGAGGCTACGGCGGTCGAGTATTTGAAAGTATTGGCGATTTCGCGGCTGTATTTGTCGAACATCAAGAATGTGCAGGCTAGCTGGGTGACGCAAGGATTGAAGGTGTGCCAGATGGGGCTACGGTTTGGCGGGAATGATGTGGGATCGGTGATGCTGGAGGAGAATGTGGTTCGGGCGGCTGGGGTTTCGAACTCGACTACCGAGGAAGAGCTGCGGCGGATTATTCGGGATGCGGGGTTTAGGCCGGCGCAGCGGGATACTTTGTATCGGACTTATTTTTTGAATTAGGTTTACTGACATTTACATCGCTGGACGGCCGAGGGCGGCCGTCCCCACGTGAGTTGTTCTAGGAGTTCTCTCTGGGTCTCTGCAATTTCATTTTGAGTTTGGTGTTGGCTGCGCCGCATGGGTTTGGGCATTACATCAATCAACTTCGGGATAATAGCGCCAGATTTCAGGGTCTGTACTCACTCAACGCATTCGACGCGCTTCTGCTGACGCCATATTTTTTTGTTCTGATTTTGCTGGCGACGTATGGCGGTCATCGGTACTGGCTGGTGTATCTTTACTACAAAAATAAGAAGAACCAGACTACAGAACCGGCAGCGAGGTTTGCGGAACTGCCGCGGGTGACGGTGCAGTTGCCGATTTTTAATGAGCAGTTTGTGATTGAGCGGCTGCTGGAGTCGATTTGCAAGCTGGACTATCCGAAAGACAAGCTCGATATTCAGCTGCTGGACGACTCGACGGATGAGACCGTGGATGTAGCGCGGAATCTCGTCGAGCGCTATGCGGCCTTGGGGAATCCGGTGACGCATATTCACCGCACGAACCGCGAGGGGTATAAAGCCGGGGCACTGGAGCATGGGCTGGAGACGGCGAAGGGCGAGTACATTGCCATTTTCGACGCCGATTTTACTCCGCCGGCAGACTTTCTGATGCGCGTGATTCACCACTTCACCGACCTGAAGGTGGGGATGGTGCAAACACGGTGGACGCATATCAATCGCGAGTATTCGTTTCTGACGCAAGTGGAAGCGATTTTATTGGATGGACATTTTGTTTTGGAACACTCGGGGCGGGCACGCAGCGGGGTATTTTTTAACTTCAACGGAACCGCTGGAATGTGGCGTCGTCAGGCGATTACGGACGGTGGCGGCTGGCAGCACGATACGCTGACCGAGGACACGGATCTTTCCTATCGCGTGCAATTAGCGGGTTGGAAGTTTTTGTACTTGCAAGACGTCGAGTGCCCGGCGGAGCTGCCGGTGGAGATGACCGCGTTCAAGACCCAGCAGGCGCGCTGGGCGAAAGGCTTGATTCAGACGGCCAAGAAAATTCTGCCTCGAGTCTTGCGTAGTAAAGAACCGTTCCACACCAAGGCCGAGGCCTGGTTCCATCTGACGGCGAACTTGAGCTATCCCCTGATGATCGTGCTCTCCGTGCTGTTGTTGCCGGCGATGATTATTCGCTTTTATCAGGGCTGGTTTCAGATGCTGTACATCGACTTTCCGTTGTTCATGGCGTCGACATTTTCGGTATCGAGCTTTTATCTTGTTTCGCAAAAAGAACTTTTCCCCGGAAAGTGGTACAAGACGTTTCTGTATCTTCCCTTCTTGATGGCGCTGGGAATTGGGCTGACCGTCACGAATACTCGGGCCGTTCTGGAAGCGCTGGTCGGCAAGAAGACGGCTTTTGTGCGCACGCCAAAGTATCGCGTGGAGTCGAAGCTGGACAAGGTCAGTTCGGCGAAATACAGGAAACGGCTGGGCTGGGTGCCGTGGATTGAACTGCTCATCGGGACATATTTTGCCAGAACGATTTGGTATGCCATTGAGAACGACAACTTCTTTACCGTGCCGTTTTTGCTGTTGTTTGTGTTTGGCTATTGGTGTACGGGGTTGATGTCGATTCTGCAGGGGCGGTTTGCCGGGGTGGCGACGACCCACTCGGGCGAAGGACATGTGAAGCCTTATGCGGTGGGTGTGTAGAGCCCGAATCATTCTGTGGCCGACAAGCAGAAGCCGAGCGCTTGAGAATCATGGTTGTAAGCCAGGACCGAAGAGATGAATGGCGGAACCCTGGGTTTCCTTGCCCGTCAACGCTTCCCTACACCACAAAATACTTGGCTCCCGGGTGATGCACAACAATGGCCGAGGTGGACTGCTCCGGATCAAGCAGGAAGCCGGAAGTCAGCCGCACACCAACGTTTTCCACTGGTTTCAGTAACTGGAACAATTTCGTTTGATCTTCCAGATTCGGGCACGCCGGATAGCCGAACGAATAGCGCGAGCCGTGATATTTCTGGTGAAACAAATCGGAAACCCGTTCCGCGTCTTCGCCCGCGATGCCAAGTTCTTCCCGCATCCTCTTGTGCAGAAGTTCGGCCAGGGCTTCGGCGGTTTCCACGCCCAGCCCGTGCAGGTACAGGTACTTGGTGTACTCACCCTCTTCAAACAGCTTCTGCGCCGCCAGGGAAACCTTTTCGCCCATGGTGACTAGCGACATGCCAAGGACGTCCATCTTGCCCGAATTTTTTCTCATGAAGAAATCCGAGATGCACAGTCGGCGGCCTTCGCGCTGGCGCGGAAAAGTAAACCGCACCGCTTCTTTAGGCGCTCCGGGATCAAATCCCTCCGGCTCGTAAACGATCACGTCGTTGCCTTCGGCCTGGCAGGGAAAATAGCCCCAGACGGCCTTCGGCTCCAGCACGCCGCTGCCGATGGCTTCTTCCTGCATTTTCGCCAGAATGGGGCGGTACTTGTCCTTCACGATGCGAACGTAATCTTCCTGTGACGCCGTCTTCAACTGCCACTGATTCTTGAACAGCGCGATCTCATTGATGTAGGGGAAAACTTCGCGCAGATCCCAATCTTTTTTTACACGCACGCCGTAAAACGGGACGACGGGCACGTTCGGTGCGTCCTGCACGACTGCGCTACGCTCGGAATATGCAGGACCGTCTTCGGCTTGCAGCACTGTCGACTTCGGAAATGTCTTCGGAGTGCGGCCTTCTTCCAGGCGCTTCTCTTTCGCGCCATTGGGAGAAATCAAGTCCTCCATGATGTGCAGACCATCGAACGCGTCATTGGCGTAGAAGACCGCCGAAGAGTATTCGCGCCGCAGATCGTCTTCCACATACTTCCTAGTCAGCGCCGCGCCGCCGCAAATTACCGGAATGTTCAACTCGCGCAGCTGCAAATCTTGGATGACATACTTCATTTCCAGCGTGGACTTCACCAGCAATCCGCTCAAACCAATCGCATCCGCTTTGTGCTCCAGCGCCGCGTGGAGAATGGTTTCGGCGGGCTGTTTGATCCCCAAGTTAACTACTTTGAAACCATTATTACTCAAGATAATATCGACTAAGTTCTTACCTATATCGTGAACGTCTCCTTTGACGGTAGCAAGAACCAAAGTTCCCTTCTGCGAGCCGGCCTTCTTCTCCATTTTAGGTTCCAAATACGAAACCGCATGTTTCATCACGCCCGCGGAATCCAGCACGGACGGCAGCTGCATCTTGCGCGCACCAAAGAGTTCACCCACCGTACGCATTCCGTCCAGCAACACATTGTTGATGATGTCGAGCGGCGTGTAGGTCTTTAACCCCTCTTCCAGCAAGTCTTCCAAACTCTGCTTGTGCGCGCCATCGCCAACGCTCTTCTCGCCGTTGATGATGGCGTACTTCAGCTTGTCTTCAATGGCCAGCGTTTCCACGTGCGCGCGGCTGGCCATGTCTTTCATGCCCTTGGTGCCGGCAAAGTGCTGCATGTAAACCTGCAAGGGGTCGCCCGCCGAGCGGTCCTGATGAATCAGCTTCCGCGCCAGTTCCACTTCTTCCTGCGGAATCTTGTAGAGCGGATAGATCTTGCTGTAGTTGACAATCGCCAGATCCAGGCCATTGTCGGTCGCCTCGTGCATAAACACGCTGTTCAGCACGCGTCGCGGATAGGCATCCAGGCCAAAAGAAATATTGCTGACACCCAGAATCGTGCGAACATCCGGGATTTCCTGCTTGATCCGCTTCACCGCCTCCAGCGTTTCCATGCCCGCCGTGCGGTAGTCTTCCTGGCCCGTGGAAATGGGCAGCGTTAGCGGATCAAAAATTAAATCGACAGGCCGAATTCCGTATTTCTTCGTGGCTAGTTCAAAAATGCGCTTGGCAATCTCGACTTTGCGGTCCGCCGTTAGCGCCATTCCTACTTCGTCGATGGTCAGCGCGATCACCGCCGCGCCGTAGCGCTTCGCCATAGGCAACACTTTCGAAGTGCGCTTTTCGCCGTCCTCGAGGTTGATCGAGTTGATTATCGCTTTCCCGGGAATACGCTTGAGCGCCTCTTCAATGACATCGGCTTCGGTGCTATCGACGAGAATCGGCGCGGGTACGCGCGTCGCAATCTTCTCCAACACGGCGCAGATGTAAGCTTTCTCGTCTTCGCCCACAATGGCGCAGCACAAATCCAGCATGTGCGAGCCGTCGTTCGCCAATTTTTTCGCCAGCGTAAGAATGTCATCGTATTTTTGCGCGCGAACAAGGTTGCGAAAGTGCTCTACGCGCGTCGTTGTGTTCAACTCTTCCGCGACGATCAGCGGCTTGGGTTCGAGATCAAGCGGCACAGAGGTATAGGCGCTAGACGCAGCGCCCGCGGGCTTGACGTCGCGCTTCGCAGGTTCTAATCCAGAAACCACGTCCACCACGGCTTTCAAATGTTCGGGGGTTGTCCCGCAACACCCGCCCACGATGCGAACGCCGTAGTCCGCCACGAAGTGCCGGTGGTAATCCGCCAATTCCTTTGGTGTCAACTTATAGACCGCGTGACCACCTTCGTTCTGCGGCAAGCCCGCATTCGGCAGAACTGAAACATGTTTCGTAGAATTCAGACCCAAATAGCGGACCGCGTCGTTCATTTCCACCGGGCCGGTGGCGCAGTTCAGCCCTAAAATGTCGATGTCATACGGCTCCAGCGCAGCGTGCGCCGCTCCAATTTCCGTACCCAGCAACATAGTCCCGGTAGCTTCCAGCGTGATCTGCATCTGTACGGGGAGCTGTTTCCCGGCCTTCTTCATGGCGTCGAAAACGCCCGCCAGTGCGGCCTTCGCTTGCAGCAAATCCTGACAGGTTTCAATCAGAAGAATGTGTACGCCGCCCTCGATCAGCGCCAGTGCCTGCTCTTCGAAAGCCGCCGCCATGTCGTCAAATCCAATGTGCCCCAGCGACGGCAACTTGGTCGTCGGCCCCATGGATCCCGATACAAACCTGGGTCGATCAGGAGTCGAAAACTCACGCGCCACTTCGACGGCCAACCGAGCGGCCGCGATGTTGATTTCCGACGTCCGGTCCTGCAAGCCGTACTCCGCCAGCACCGTGCGCGTCGAGCCAAACGTGTCGGTCTCCACCACGTCGCAGCCAACCCGCAAAAACGAAGCGTGAATATCTCGAATCAAATCCGGACGACTGAGAACCAAAATCTCGTTGCAGCCTTCGTTCCCCCAAAAGTCATCGACGGAGGGCTGGCGAACCTGCACACTGGTGCCCATCGCCCCGTCGTAGACGATGACGCGCTCCTGCAAAGTTTTTAGAAAATCAGCCATGCCTACCTAACAATCCCCAGATACAACAAAGCCGGTCCAAATAACAGGACCGGCTCGCGAAAAACGAATTCCCGCCCAGCTATCCCGGCATCACGCGTTGCGTTTCCATCTCCGCGTGATTGAACACAGCATTCTCTCCCAACTGCGCTGGCTGAATCGCCAAAAGCTGCTCTTTTCTATACACCAACGTCCCTGCATTGAACGTAGCCAGCTCGAATCCATGCCCATGCGTAATCGCATCTGTAGGGCACGCTTCCACGCAATACCCACAAAAAATGCACCGATTGTAATCGATATTGTAGACGGAGGCGTAGCGTTCGGCGGCGCTGACGCGCTTTTCGGCGGTGTTTTCGGCGGCCTCGATGTAGATGCAATTGGAGGGGCAGGCGGCGGCGCAGAGGAAGCAGGCGACGCACTTTTCCAGGCCATTTTCGTCACGCTGGAGCACGTGAACGCCGCGGAAACGCTCTTGGAATTTGGCGCCGCGGAAAACGCCAGGGCCGTCGGGGTAGTTTTCCACCACCGTGGGCGCGAACATCTCGCGAAAGGTGATGCTCATCCCTTTGGCTATCTCACTGATGTCTTGGATCATGGACATGGCTCCACCAGTATACCGGAAGGGCTGGGAAAAGCGCTTGCGGGGGAGGTGGCCCCCACCTTCGTGTGGGTGGGTCGTAACCAGTGCGTTGTGACCGGACCCCTACCCGAAGGGGGGCTGCCTCCCCACTGCCGGGTAGTCTCGGTGGGAACACATTTGAATTACTTCCGTATATGAAACAAATGCGCGAGTTGCCCATTTCCCTGCTAGCCTTGGAACGTGGGAAAAGGGCAAATCAAAACGGTGTTCTTCGACGTGGGCAACACGCTCACCTACGTGGATCTGGGGGTGACGTTGTATCCGCTGACCAAGCGCGGGTTGCACCCCAGCGAAGAACAGTTGCGCTTTGCTGAGATCGAGGCGCGACAGACCATGGACCGGCTGCGCGCCACCGGGGCGCACCCGAACCCGGATGCTGAGTATTGGAGAATTTTTCTGCGCTGTTTGCTGGGGTCCTTGGGTATCGAGGACGACGCGATCCAAGCGGAAGTCGCTTTCGAGTGGCGCAGCGCGCGGAATTGGACCCAGGTGGCGGAGGGGACGACCGAGGTGTTGGACCGGTTAGTTTCGCTCTATGATCTGGGCGTGATTAGCAACGCCGATGGGACGATTGCGCGGTTGCTGAAAACAGTAGGGCTAGCTCGGTATTTCCGGTCGATTATTGATTCCGGAGTTGTGGGGCATCAGAAGCCTTCTCCTGAGATCTTTCTGTTGGCGCTGAAAGCGATGAGTGCGGAACCGGAAGAGAGTGTGTACGTCGGGGATA
>JAYTQD010000189.1:0-12055 GCA_043746935.1 Acidobacteriaceae bacterium
CGCGCCCGCGTGGATGCCGCCAAGGCGGGGGTGGAACTGGCTAAACAATCCCTTGATGCTGAGCAGAAGAAATACGCTCTCGGCGCATCCACCAATACCCTGGTGCTGGGCACCCAGCGTGATCTGACCCAATCGGCATCGAGTTTGGTCTCGGCTATGGCTGCCTACGAAAAGGCTCGCGTGGAACTGGACCGCGTTACTGGCCAAACCCTGCTCCACAATGGCATCGACATGGGAGATGCGGAGCGCGGGCAGGTCACCAAAATGCCATCCGTGCCGGGAACCATTCACCTCGACAAGGTCGTCGAACATTATGAGGGGATGGCACCTCCTCCGGCCACCACGCCGCAGCCGCCGCAGTAGCAATATTCCGATCCGGGTGCCCCGTCCTTGTCGCGTTCTTCAGCGACAGGGCGGGGCATTCTTTTGCGTCCGCGCGGGCGCGGACGCCAGTACCTCCATCGATCATTGAAGGATCGGCAGGTTTTTGCGACCTGTGCCTGTTTTTTGCGTCTAACACCCAAGCACCTAGTGAGGCCAGAAGCGTCCGGACTTCCCCAAACCCGCGGTTCGTAGGACAATATCTGCTTGCACGCAGAAACGCCCCCAGGAGATTCGCCATGAAAATCGCTCGCGACGTTACCGAACTCATTGGCAACACGCCCCTTGTTTTCTTGAACCGCGTGACCGAAGGCTGTCAGGCGCAGGTTGCCGCCAAGCTGGAATACTTTAACCCGTGCGCGAGTGTGAAAGACCGAATCGGGAACAATATGATCGACGTGGCCGAGCGGGAAGGCAAGATCACGCCCGGAAAGACTGTCCTGATCGAGCCGACCAGCGGCAACACTGGCATCGCGCTGGCGTTTGTGGCGGCCGTGCGCGGTTACCGGTTGATTCTTACCATGCCGGAAACCATGAGTCTGGAACGCCGTATGTTGCTGCGGGCGTTTGGAGCGGAGATCGTTCTCACTCCTGGCCCGAAAGGCATTAAGGGCTCGATCGCCAAAGCCGAAGAGCTGCTAGCGCAGACGCCCAATGGCTACATTCTGCAACAGTTCGCCAATCCCGCAAATCCGCAGATTCACCGGGAAACCACCGGTCCTGAAATTTGGAATGACACCGACGGCCAAATCGACATTTTAGTTTCCGGAATCGGCACGGGTGGCACTCTCACGGGTGTGACCGAATACATCCTTCCCCGAAAGCCGTCGTTCAAGGCCATTGCCGTCGAACCGAAAGAAAGCCCCGTCCTCTCAGGTGGGCAGCCGGGTCCGCACAAGATTCAAGGCCTTGGCGCGGGTTTCGTTCCAGACATTCTCCGGGTCGATTACATCAGCGAAGTGATCCAGATTACCGCTGATGAATCCGTGACTATGGCGCACCGCATGGCTCGTGAAGAAGGCTTGCTGGTAGGCATCTCGTCCGGCGCGGCCGTACTGGCCGCATTGCAGGTGGCACGGCGTCCCGAGAATGCGGGCAAGCTGATTGTCGTCATCATCCCCAGCTTCGGCGAACGTTACTTGACCTCGTACATGTTCGACGCGCTGCGCAAGGAAGCCCTGGAGATGACCGCCGTCGCGGTCTGACCGAATGTCTGAAACCCGGCCCGAACCGACGCCAGGATTTTTTCAGTCCGTCCGCGAAGACGTGCGCGCCACGTTTGAGCGGGATCCCGCCGCAACTTCGTGGGTGGAAGTGCTGCTTTGCTATCCCGGACTGCAGGCCGTGTGGGCTCACCACCTGAATCATTGGTTGTGGGCGCGCGGCCTGCATTTTTCAGCGCGACTGCTTTCGCAGTGGGTGCGGTTCTGGACGGGCGTGGAGATTCATCCTGGGGCGGTCATCGGCCGTCGCCTGTTTATCGATCACGGCATGGGTGTGGTGATCGGCGAAACCAGCATAGTGGGCGACGACTGCACCATCTACCAGGGCTGCACGCTGGGCGGCACGGGCAAGGAAAAAGGTAAGCGCCATCCGACGCTGATGAACAACGTAACCATTGGCGCGGGGGCGCGCATTTTGGGAAATATCACTATCGGCGAGAACTGCCGTGTGGGTGCTGGCTCGGTTGTTCTGCGTGACATTCCCGATAACTCCACTGTGGTCGGCGTCCCGGGCCATATTGTGCTGCGCGACGGCAAGCGCGTGGTCATTACGGATCCAAAGGAAATTAGCGATCCGCTGTCTGAAGTGATCATCCGGCTGGCCGAAGAGGTACGCGAGTTGCGGCATCGCGTGGCGGCGCATGACCACGAACCGTGCGGGCCGGATCCGGATTTGGGGCTGGAGGAGGCGGTTCCGTCAGCGCCTTCTATACCCGCAAATCCGTTGGGCTAGCTTGCCCCGAACGGGACACGCTTAGGGCGTCTTGAGACGCGATTTGTTGCAAAAGCTTTCACATTTCATTTTATACTACAAAATGAAATGTGAAAAGCTTTGCATATTTATAGGCGATTTTCGCCTCTTTGCCCTCCATCGAATCAGGCGGCCCCATGCTCTGGTTTATCCTAACGGCGTGCTACTTTCCATCGTCATCATTACTCACAACGAAGAAGCAAACATTGCTAGAACGTTGAACAGCGTCGCGCCGCTGGTGCGCGATGGCGCGGGAGAAATCATCGTGGTGGACTCGGGTTCGACTGATGGCACGATCAAGATCGCGAAGTCGTTCGGCGCAAAGGTATTTCAGGAAGACTGGAAGGGCTTTGCCGCGCAGAAGAATTCCGCCATCGACAAGGCCTCGGGGGACTGGGTTCTGAGTCTGGACGCCGACGAGGAGCTTAGCCCCGAAGCCCAACGCTTTGTGACGGCACTCCTCTTGCGACCCGCGGCAGAGCAGCCGGGGGGCGTTCTCTTCGGACGGCGTAATTATTTTCTGGGACGTTGGATCCGGCATGGCGGGTTTTATCCGGACAAGAAATTGCGCTTGTTCCGTAAAGGAAACGGACATTTCGAGGACCGCCTGGTTCACGAAGACGTTGCGCTGACCCCGGGCCTGTGGATCGAAGACCCGGGCGGCATTGATCTAATCCATCACGCTTACCCAACACTCGCAGGCTACATCGAGCACATGAACCGCTATTCCTCGCTGGGAGCGCAAATGGCTTCCGGGAAAGGCAGCAACAGCGGACCTTGGGGCATTGTCGCTCGTCCCATCGCGACATTTCTCTATAACTACTTCCTCCGACTTGGCTTCCTCGATGGGCACGAAGGACTGCTGCTCCACCTCAGCCACGCCGGATACGTCTTCTGGAAATACGCGAAGATCTGGGAACTTCGCGAGACGGGCCAATCGCCGCCCTGATCGTTACACATCTATGCTGGATGCTTCTCCCGGAAGGTTTTTAGGCAGGTTCGCGCTGTTTCGATTTCGGTAAGACGGCTGCCCTCTTGCTCGACGAGATAGTATTCCAGACCGCCAACGCTCTCCGCCGCAGCGAAGATGCCTTTCCAATCGGCGGCCCCTTCCCCAAACAGCACGGCGTATCCCTTCCCTGGCGCCGGCGACCAGTCTTTGCAATGGATGGAGTGAATGCGCCCGGGGTTGGATCGGATCCAAGCCACCGGGTCAGAACCAGCTTCGAGGCACGTACCCACGTCGAGTTGGAGCATGATGGACGGCTTCGTGTTCTTCGCCAAAATTTCCATCGGGCGCTGGCCTTGAATCGGCGTGAACTCCGGTTGGTGATTGTGGTAGCCCGCGCGCAAGCCCGCCGGTTCGAGCTTATCGGCAATCACGTTGAGCCGATCCGCTGTTGTCTTCCACCCGTCGAGCGTAGACGTCTCATCTGAAGAAGACTGGACAATGTACTTGCTGCCCAGGATCAAGTTCTTGTCGCGCACACGGCCAAGATTCTCCGAGGTCAAGAACTCAGCATCGTTGTGCGTGGAGAAGCAGCGGATGCCCAGATCATCCATGAGCTTCTTCATTTGCCTGGTCTCACTCTCGCTCCAGTCGAAATAGGGCGCGTAGAATTCCACGCACTCGTACCCCATTTGAGCGACGGCTCGCACGGTTCCGAAGGGATCGATCTTGAGAGCTTCGCGGACCGAGTAGAGCTCCAGACCGATTGGAATGGAGGTCGACGCGCGAGCTTGCAAAGCCCACGGAAGCATGGATGACAGCGCGAGAAAAGAACGGCGGGTGAGTAGAGCGGATGTCATGCGTGAATGCTAGTCCATGGAGCGCCGAATTTCTACCTGTCGGCCTTACGCCGCGATCACCTTCTTCCGAAACCGGCGCGCAGCGGCAAAGAATAGCACTGCGCCCATGATCGTCAGCATCAAGCCGTCGAACCACAAATGCCGCAACCCCGCACCCCGCAGGATGATGCCACGGGTGATGTTAATGAAATACGTCGCCGGCACGAACATGCTGATGATGTAGAACGGCAGCGGCATGGTTTCCCGGGGGAAGATATATCCCGAGAAAAAGATGCTGGGGAGGAAGGTGAGGAACGCCATCTGCATGGCTTCCGCTTGCGATCTGGCTTTTGTCGAGATCAACGTGCCGAACGACAGCGACACGAACAGATAGGGCATGGACAGCAACAAAAGCAGGAATACGCTTCCATGAATTGGAACACGGAAAACCGTCACCAGCGCAATCAAAATAATGCACAACTCGGTGAACCCGATAGCAAAGTAAGGGAGAATCTTGCCCAAGAGAAGTCCCATCGGCCTTACCGGGGTGACGAACAATTGTTCCAGTGTTCCTTTTTCTTTCTCACGCACGATGGCAAAGGCCGTTAGAAAGGTGGTCACGCTGAGCAACAAAACGGCGGTGAGACCCGGCAAAAAGAAATTGGGCGAGCGGGAATCGGGATTGAATAACACTTTGGGCCGAACTTCCACCGGCAAAGTTTGCCCCGGCGCCAGCACGCGTCGAAGCGATTCGTCCAGCCCAATCGCGGTGGTGACATTAATTGCTTGCCCCGCCACGGAAGAATCCGAGCCGTCGATCAGCACCATCACCTGAGCTGTCTCGCCCTTCAGCAAGCGGTCGGAATAGTCCCACGGGATTTTGATTCCGACACGCGCTTTCGCGCCAATGATGGCTTCGTTCATCTCACGATCCGAATAGACGTATTTCACGACGTTGTAGGTGTCGGTATTGCGAAGGCGGTCGACCAGTTCGCGGCTTAGCTTTTTGTGGTCGTCGTCCATGATCACAGTTTTGATTTGCCGGATATTGGTATCGATGCCGAAACCGAGAATCGTCATCTGCAAGATCGGGATCATGAGGGCAAACACAATGGCGGTTGAATCCCGCCGGATGTGAATCGTCTCCTTATAAATGACCGCGCCGATTCCCTGAAATGGATTACGCACTGGAGGCCTCCATCTCGGCCTGACGGCGATACGTCAGCTCCACGAAAACATCTTCCAGGCTCGCCGTGAGCGGACGAACTTCGGTGATCTCGATGCCCTGGCCCAGCAGCATCTTCCCGAGCGCAGCTTGATCGAAAGAGTCATCGACCAGAGCGTGGACGGATTGTCCGAACACGGTAGCACTGCGCACTCCGGGGAACTTCCGTGCCAGCCGAAGACCCCGTGTTACTTCCGTTGTCCGAATCTCCAGACGCTTCGTGCCCGCCGGGTTCACGTCCGGCATCGACTCCAGCTCCATCGGCGTTCCATCGGCAATGAGCTTGGAATAGTAGATATAAGCCACGTGGCTGCAGCGCTCGGCTTCATCCATGTAGTGCGTCGTGACGAAAAATGTAATGCCCTTGCCGGAGAGGTCGAAGAGCAAGTCCCACAGCTGGCGCCGCGCCACCGGATCGATTCCCGCGGTCGGCTCGTCGAGAAACATGATCTTCGGTTCGTGGAGCATGGAGCAGCCCAGGGCGAGACGTTGTTTCCAGCCTCCGGAGAGTTTGCCGGCTTGACGTTCCACATAGGGAGCAAGGGCGTTTTGCGAAATGATATCGTCGATCCTCGAACGCAGCTTCTCCGGACGCAGGCCGTAGATGCGTCCGTAAAATGTCAGGTTTTCCATGACCGTGAGATCGTCATACAACGAAAACTTCTGCGACATGTAACCGATGTGCTCGCGGACGCCATCGGGATCCTTGCGCACATCAATGCCATCCACCCAAGCGTTGCCGCCGCTCAGTGGCAGAAGTCCGGTGAGCAGCTTGATGACGGTCGTCTTGCCGCTGCCATTCGGCCCCAGGAAACCGAACACTTCCCCGTGCTGGACCGTGATATTCACATCCTGGACGGCGGCGAAGTCGCCGAATTTGCGCGTGAGATTCTCAGTCCGGATTGCGATGTCGCTCATTGAGCCTCCTTCAGATTCACGTCGGCTAACTTCACGTCAGCAGCCATTCCCGAGCGAATTTTACCTTCCGAATCATGCATCCGGATCTTCACACCCACCATCTGGTGGACGCGTTCTTCCCGGGTCTGGACATTCCGTGGAAGAAATTCCGATTGTTGGTTGATCTGTGAGACCTCGCCTTCAAAAACCTGCCCCGGCAGCGCATCCAGCGTTATGCTCGCCTTCTGGCCCACCTTCGCGCGCCCTATCTCCGTTTCTGGAACATAGATGCGAATATACAGCTGGTCGCGCTCCAACAGCGTAACGATGGGCACATTGGGGGCAATCAAATCACCTGGACGAATATTCATAACTTCTATCGTCGACGCCGCTGGCGAGATGACTTGGCGCTCACGGTAGCGTGCCTCGTCAAACTCATACTGCGCTTTTGCCTGAGCAATGTCCTCGCGGCGGCTCCCCTTGACGTATTCCTGCGCCTTCGCTGCCGCCTGGTGGTAACGGTGCTCGGCTGATGCCACCTCTTCCGGGCGGAACCCGTGTTGTAGGGCAGCCAGCTTTTGCTCGGCGGAACGCTGCGCCGCCGCGGCATTCTTCCAGACCCCTTCAGCGTCATCCCTCTGCTGCTTCGAGAAAACATCCTGATTCGTTAGATCACTCACGCGCTTCCAAGTACTTTCCGAGCGCGTGGAATCGGCTCGGGTACGGTCAACGTCCGCTTGTGCAGCTTCAATATCTTCCTTGCGCGCTCCATTTTGTTTCAGCGCGTAATCCGATTGCGCCTGCGCCGCCTCAGCACGAGCCTGCTCGACTTCTTCTGGCCGGAAGCCATGCTGCAATTTCTGCAAGTTGGCGAGGGACGCATCCAGAGTAGCCTTGAGTTCGCGGTCATCAAAGGTCGCCAGTACTTGCCCGGCTTCCACACGATCACCTTCCCGCACCAGCACTTGCTCGATGCGGCCTCCCACCTTGGAACCGACTCGAATATCCCGCGCTTCGACTGTGCCGGAAGCCACCAGTGGCTTGGGCCGCGAGGACGCCCACACATAGACGGCCACACCCAAGAGCAATACCGTTGCGATTAGAACTGCTTTTTTGCGATTCATCCCACTTACTCCTTAGTCGACTGCGACCCAGTCGCCGCTACCCAGAAAAAATCGAAACCACTATCCAGCCAGGTATCTAGCTGAGGCGCCGGCGTTTGCAAGGTCCATAACATCATGGAGCCAAAAAGTGATTGTTGAAAACGGAACGCGAGATCCTCGGGCTTGCAGTGACATGGAAGTTCCTCGCGACGTTGCGCGTCCTCAAATATCGTGACTAGTTTTTCGCGGGCAAGCCCCAAGCCCTTCGTAAGGAACTCGCGAACTGCCTCGCTGGTCATAAAAACCGTGAGCATACTCCGCACCATTTTCGGACTACTGCCCGATTCCGCCGGAAGAGCATGGTAGAGCCAGCGCAAGGCTTCCCGTGTGGTTTGCTCGCGAGCCATCGTGATGGCTTTGTCGTATTTCGCCGACTGCACTTCGCCAAGCACGCTGAGCACATGCTCCTTGCTTGGGAAATAATTGAAAAAAGTACCCTTGCCTACGTCCGCGGCGTTCGTGATGTCTTCGACGGTAGTGCGCTGAAAGCCTCGATCACGAAACAGGGTCATGGCCGCGCGGAAAAGGCGTTCCCTCGTCTCACAGCTACGGCGCTCACGACGACCCATCCCTTCCAAATTAGTGTCAGGACCGTGGAGAAGGCTGTGCCAGTTGGTTCGCATGATGTTTTTTACAAATATGACTGTAAGTCATATTTGAGGATAAGTCAAGTACGCTCTCAACGGCCATTTCCGCGGGCTCGCCCGCCTCCCACTACACTAGGAACTCCCGAGGAACCTTTGGCCGCTGGATTTCAATGCGCAGGCTGTGGTGAGTGGAACGAGACTGTCGTGGATTCCTCCGCCGGACGGCGGCAGAGCTATGTCGAAGACTGCCAGGTCTGTTGCAAGCCCAATATTCTCAGTGTGACCTGGGATAACGATTTGGAAGAGTTCCTCATCTCCGCCCAATTGGAGTGAGCCAACGCAGCAGTGCGGAGGCACCAAGTTCGGCATCGCTTGCGCTGCGGCCAATCCTGAATTTGGTGGAATAATAAGTGCGAACCGTAAAACCATGTCGAATTAAGAAAAGGTTGACGCAACCATGACGACCGGCTACAAGCAACCCGTGCTCCATACGATGGTGACTACAGGATTCGAACTCGACAACTTCCACGTTGTGCGCAACCTGGGCGTGGTGCGTGGCATCATTGTTCGCTCCCGTTCTGTTTTTGGCACGATTGGCGCGAGCCTGCAAACGCTGGTGGGCGGCAACATTACGTTGCTGACAAACCTCTGCGAGACCACTCGTTCGGAAGCGTTCGAACTGATGCTAAGGCACGCTTCTGATCTAGGGGCCAACGCGGTTATCGGCGTTCGCTATGATGCGACCGAAGTGATGCAGAGTGTAACGGAAGTGCTGGCCTACGGAACGGCTGTTCTGGTGGAACCGATTAACAAATAGCGCGGTTTCGCACTGCGTCTAGCTAGGTAACGCTAACTTCGGTATAAGTGCCGTAAACTTCGCGCAGCGCTTCGCAAATTTCGCCAACCGTGGCGTAAGCCCGCACGGCGTCAATGATGTAAGGCATGGTATTCGCCTCGGAAATTCCGTTCGTTCGCAACTGGGGCTCTTGCGCCGCAGCTTTTTTCAGCGCCTGTAGCCGCCGCTTCACGTCTTCATTCGAGCGGCGCGCACGCAGCTTGACTAGCTTCTCCGTTTGCCGCTGCGCTACTGAGTCGTCGATGTAGAGAATCTTCGGCGATTCTTCTCGAATCACAAATTCATTCACGCCCACGATGACTTTTTCCTTGGCTTCCGCGGCGCGCTGGTACTGGTAGCTGGCTTCGGCAATTTCTTTTTGCGGATAGCCGCGCTCAATCGCCTTGACCATGCCGCCCATGGCATCCATCTTGTCGAAGTAGTCAAAGGCGCCCTTTTCAAGATCTAGGGTCAGGCGCTCTAGAAAATAGGATCCCCCGAGCGGATCGACGGTCTGTGCCACGCCGCTTTCGTAGGCAATGATCTGCTGTGTGCGTAGCGCGATACGCGCCGCGTCTTCGGTGGGCAGCGCCAGGGCCTCATCGTACGAGTCCGTATGCAAAGACTGCGTGCCACC
Organism: Acidobacteriaceae bacterium; assembly: GCA_043746935.1. Classification (GTDB taxonomy): domain Bacteria; phylum Acidobacteriota; class Terriglobia; order Terriglobales; family Acidobacteriaceae; genus JANXUC01. Next base: position 9,488 of record JAYTQD010000189.1, read on the forward strand.
CAAAACAGCCGCCAGCGCTTGCAGCGCTACTCGCGCAATGTTATTCATCGGCTGTTGTGCTGGAAGCGAAACACCTGCGGTCTGGGTGTGGAAGCGCATCAACCAGGTGCGCGGATTCTTCGCGCCGAAGCGCTCTTTCATGACCTGGTACCAGATTTTGCGCGCCGCCCGGTACTTGGCAATTTCCTCGAAAAAATCGTTGTGGGCATTAAAGAAGAAACTCAAGCGCGGCCCGAAATCATCCACGTCAAGACCACGCCGCCGCGCCCATTCGACGTATTCCACGCCGTCATACAGCGTGAACGCAAGCTCCTGCAAAGCCGTCGAACCCGCCTCCCGGATGTGATATCCGCTAATGGAAACGGTATTGAACTTCGGGGTCACCTTCGCCCCGAACTCGAACGTATCGATCACCAGCCGCATCGACGGCGCGGGCGGATAGATATATTCTTTCTGCGCGATATATTCCTTCAGAATGTCGTTTTGTAGCGTGCCGGAAAGATTTTTCCAACTCGCACCCTGTTTTTCCGCGACCACCAGATACATCGCCCACAGTGCCGACGCCGGGGAGTTGATCGTCATCGAAACCGAAGTCTTTTCCAGATCAATCCCGTCGAAAAGTACTTCCATGTCTTCAAGCGAATCAATGGCGACGCCGCATTTTCCGACTTCACCTTCACTCGCCGCGTGGTCCGAGTCGTAACCCATCAGAGTGGGCAGATCAAAAGCAACGCTCAGACCGCCGCCACCGTGTTCCAAAAGATACTTATACCGCTGGTTCGTTTCCTCCGGCGATGCGAAGCCGGAAAACATGCGCATGGTCCACATCTTGCCGCGATACCCGCTGGCGTGAATACCCCGTGTATAGGGCGGCTGGCCCGGGTGATTCAGATATTTTTCGTAGCCGGCTTCGGTGCCGAAGTCCTCAGGCAGATCGGCCTCGGTATAGAGCCGGCGGACGGGAACGTTCGAGATGGTGCTGAAGCGCGCGTGCCCGTGCTCGTCGAGGTTGGTGCCGGTGGCTGCGCCAATGGGCTTCTCCGGGGCTTTCGCGAGCGTGGGAGCAAGAACCTTTTCTGCCCACAATTTTTCCCCCACAGAAGGGTAACGCCTTTCGAAGACATCCGCGATTGGACTCTCAGTAACGGGCTGGTCGAGCTTATTTTCCGGCATTCATTCTCCGCGAACCATCCGCTCGCTGTTCGATGATAGAAGAGCCAGAACAAGCCTCGCAACCGACCGAGCGGTAGGTAGAACGATCTTCTAAATGTGCGGGATGGTGACGCGCATCTGATGCGCTCACTTCAACTGGATCACTAAAACTTGCCCATCCGAAGCAAACGACCCACCCGTAGCCGTATGCGCTTCCTTCAACGGGTCGGATGGCAGAACATGGCTGAGCACCGCGACCTCTCCGGTTGCGTCCAAAGTCTCTCCAAGGTATTCGCGCTCTTTGTCGATGGCGGGATCAATCTTGTGCGTCAGCCCGTTGTTGCGTTGATCCTTCTCGAAACCAATATCGTGCGTAGCTGCGCCCACCCACACCGGATGTCCTTCAATCTGGAACGGGGCTAACCAAATGCGCAGGTGATGCCGCTGCTGCACCATTTGTACTGGTTCCGCGTGCTCGTATCCAAAATCCTGCACGCGCCCGAAAAGGTAAAGCGGGCTCATGGGCATGGCCAGGTAGGCATCCTTGTCCAACGTGGCAGTCAGAGCATGAAACACAGCCTGCTTTTTGTCTTTGTCAGCCAGCATCCAGCCCGCATCCGCATACGTTTTCATCAGAGCTTCGCGCGTACCCAGGATCATGAAATTGACCATGTCGCCGGGATTGCCCTGCTGATCGCCAATCCGCCGTGGAACCTGCTGCAAAATCTCCTGCGTAACTTTAATTGCGGGCACGGCAGCCACAGCACCCGGGGCGAACAGCTGCACTTTGGCATGAAAGCTGCCCTCGCCCGACTCATTGGCCGCTTGGTTGACTCCTAGAAATAAATGCCCGGCACGACGCGCTACTGTCTCCTTGTGAGCGCCAATAGCAAACGGAATCGCAGCATCATCGTCGCCAATACGCCCCACCAGACTGCCCGCTCCCGCCCCGTTCACCGGAAGCGACCTCGTCAGGTCCATCCACGAGCGTTTCAGTCCTTCCGGCCCGGCAAACTGCGCTTGATACTTCACCTGCCCTCCGGATTCGACAACGACGCGTTCTCCCACTGCGACGTCGATGCCAGTATCGGTCCATGTTTGCTTGGCGGCGATGTCGAACTCGCGCGAAAGCTTAGGCGCAGGGGTGGCGCTCACACCCGCAGTTGCCGCAGGAGTGGCCGGAGTTGTCTGCGATTCCTGCGCCGCGCAAGATCCCCCACACAATGCGGAGAAAGATAGAACGGTCAGACAGCGCATAGTTCGCGAAGAGAAATTCATGCTCATATATCAGTCAGATCCGGGGCGTTCACAGCCTACGGCCTTTCGACCGCTATTATAGCGAGTAGAGCGCTACTCATGACGCCTCCGACCATTCCAGCAAAAGGCCAACGCATCGTCCTCTACGACGGACTGTGC
>JAYTQD010000190.1:0-1680 GCA_043746935.1 Acidobacteriaceae bacterium
GAATGGAATGACAGTAGAATCGAATAACGAGGTGCCCCCCGGTGCGTGGCAACAACTTTGAGACAGTCGGTTGCTCAATGTAAATATCCCCCGGCAAAGCCGGGGGCCTTATTGTGTGAGCCGCTCGAAGCGGCTATGAGGGGTCGCTGACGCGGCCCCTAGCGGGAGTTTACAAGATAGCAGCGAGTTTCGGAGCAAGTCTTTCCTGCAGAATGCTTTGCAGACAGTGCCCGGTATGACCTAACGGATCGCAGGGGCGAATCGCTGGAGGCCGAGGAGTGAGAAGATGCGCTGCTGCAATACCGTCATGCGGGTGAGACAGGTGGCTGTAGGAGCCTGCCTCTGGCCTTGACGGCGTGGGTAGACGACCAGAGTTTCCCGGATGCCGGCTAATTCTTCCAACATGCGATTGATGCTGAGTGGCTCGCCTTTCCGCGCCAGTTCGCGTTGCAGCAGGGAAGTGAGCAGCAAGGCCAGCACGCAGTAGAAGGCATGCACCTGGATTTTGGAGTCGGTCCAGTGAAACATCGGACTCCATCCCAGGAAGTGCGGGTTCTTCATCTGTTTGAAGGCATCCTCAATGTGGTACTGGGAGCGGTAGGCCAGCACGATCTGCTCCTCCGTCCAGTCAGAGTTGTCGGTAAACAGAAGGGTTTTGCCGAACTGGAGTTCGCAAAGCCCGTCAAGGGTCGCCTGGTCGGTCTTGAAAGTGAGTTCCAGGCCTTTCCCGACTTCCTGAACCTCGGCTTTCAGCATCTTCTCCACGAACTGAGCGGAGCAGATTGTATGAATCTGTTTTTTCACCGAATCCAGCGTGGGCGCTTTGCCTCCCTTCACCTTGCCATCCCGACGGCGTTGCAACTGAGCTTGCAGATCGCGCAACTTCCGCCGCGCCTGGTCCAGATGAGCGGTTAGCCCCTGGAGTTGTCCGTCGTACAGATGCCGATTAAAGGTCACCACAATGGTGCGCGGTTGACCGAAGACTTTCTTTTGAGCGCGATAGACTTCCACTCCTTCCAGACCAAGCTGAGTCAGCGTCCGGAACTGTGTGCGGGAAATGGCCAGCAACTCGGAATGCTGCGAGGGCACCAGCGAGCCCACGAAATGAAAGGGAGTGTTTTGCAAGGCCTCAAAGGCTTCCTGGCTATTGTTGCCCTTGTCAAAGATCAGGGTGATGTGATCGCAGGAATCGGCCAGTTGCCGGTAATGGGTGGAGAGTTCCGCGGTGATGGAGCAAAACTCGGTGCTGTCGTTGACATTGCCGGCGTAGACCTTGTGGAACAAAGGAATATGGAAATCGGCGCTGACCAGGAGGCCCAGGCTGACTTGGCGCAGGTCGCCGCGCTTTTGCTTGTTATGCCCGCGCTGCGGAAGTTCGGCGGGGGTGCGGGTATTGATGTAGGTGAAGAAATTGGTGCCGTCGTAGACCAGGGCGCGCAGATCGAGTTGAAAGCGCTGGATAAGGCGCTGGGTGATCTGTTTCTCACATTCGAAGACGTGTTCGGCGGTGACCAGATCCATATGGTTCCAGAAGTTCTGCGAGGAGAGCGCAGCCGGATCGGCGGGCAGGAGGCGAGTCAAAATAGTTTGCCGGTACCAGTCGGCGAATTGCAGTTTGCTGGTGGGGGAAACGGCGCGGTTGATGGCGGCCAGCAGCAAGTATTGGCCCACGGAGAGGCC
>JAYTQD010000191.1:0-1674 GCA_043746935.1 Acidobacteriaceae bacterium
TCATCGAAATGCACAAAGTTGATGCCTTCCACGTTTTTCAGCGCTTCCATCGCTTCCAGCAACCCGCTCCGCTTCGCGTTGGGCAAGTCAATCTGCGTAATGTCGCCCGTAATCACAGCCTTCGAGCCAAACCCCAGCCGCGTCACGAACATCTTCATCTGCTCGGTCGTAGTGTTCTGCGCCTCGTCCAGGATGACGAACGCATCGTTCAACGTCCGCCCGCGCATAAAGGCAATGGGAGCAATCTCAATAACATTTTTCTCCAAATACCGCTCAACTTTTTCCGGATCGAGCAAGTCGTACAAAGCGTCATACAGAGGCCGCAAGTAAGGATCAATCTTGTCCTGCAACGTCCCCGGCAAAAACCCGAGCCGCTCCCCCGCTTCCACCGCCGGACGCGCCAAAATAATCCGATTCACCTTCTTCGCCAGCAACGCCGAAATCGCCATCGCGACGGCCAGATACGTTTTCCCCGTCCCAGCCGGCCCAATGCCAAACACCATGTCGTGCTTTTCAATCGCGTCCAGATATCGCCGCTGATTTACGGTTTTCGGCTGCACCATGCGCCGCCCCTGCGCCCGCTGCTTGCCCGCCTCCGCCAGCCCCCGCAAGGTCGATGTCGGGTCGGAGACCAGCACACGCAACATGCTGCCCAGGTCGCCATTCGAAAACTGGAACCCAGACTTCTGCAGATACGAGAAGTCGGCAAACACCTGCTCCGCCCGCGCCACGTCCCGCGCCGCCCCTTCGATCTCAATCCCGCTCGCCCGCAGATCAATGGCGACGTTCAGGCCGTCTTCCAGCACATGCAGATTCTCATCCCGCGTGCCAAACAGCGTCTCGATATTCGCGTCAATTTCAATGCTTTTCTTCATGCAATCCCTAGCATTCTAAATCCTGCAACGCACACGTAGGGGCAGGCGCCCTCGCCTGCCCAAGCGGGAAAAATTCTCGGCGACCGCAATATCAAACACAAATCCACCCACGCGCCTCTCCCGCAGGCACCAATCGCTGTGAACAAACGATCTCTTGAGATGGAATAAACCGGGGCGTCCGCCACCACAATGGAGGCTAAAACCATTGCTATTAAGGTACGCGGGGGCGGGAGGAGAGTCAATCGCAAGCGACTTTCCCATTCCTCGATCGATGCTGGCACGACGCATCTAGTTTCTGTTAGTCAACCCCGCGTCAGATTGAGCCCGATGGGTTGCTGAACAGAACTGACCGACAAGAGGTGTTCCTCCGCAATAGATGCGATTTCATCCGCAAACCTAACCGTTAGGACCACTTCGCCTAGCAGAGACTGGTCTTGACCAACATCGGTTTCGGCAGTTACATGAATCTTCAAGACTCGTCCAATATCTCCGGAATGACGCGGCGCCAGAACGCTGACTTGAACAACCTGCCGCACCTTAAACTTGAAATCCATCCCTAGCGCTACAGTTGCTTCCTCCAGCGGGAGAAAACGAGCGAGTTTAAGCTTCGCCAATATTCCGACCAACGGAAGACAGTATATGAAGAGAACGGAAAGCAGAACGTTGGATAGGAGTTTTCCGAAAGTCTGCGATTGAAACAAACCCGGATATCGTACCCAACGATAGATATGGAAGAGAAGTACCAGCAAAGCAAGCTCAGCTGCCACCGCAGCAAGAATCCGCCAGCTTTCAAAGTAAG
>JAYTQD010000192.1:0-4526 GCA_043746935.1 Acidobacteriaceae bacterium
TTGGCGAGGGCTGCGCCTTCAATCTTGGCCGCACCCTCTCCGAAGCGCACAGTGATGCCGTCGGAGGCGCGCTTGACCATGACCTTGACGAACTCGCGGTCATCCTTGATGAACTGGAGCGACTTGCCCTTTTTGATGGAGTAGAGCGGTGGCTGCGCGATGTAGATATTGCCGCGCTTGATGAGCTCCTGCATGTGCCGGAAGAAGAACGTGAGCAGCAGGGTGCGGATGTGGGAGCCGTCGACGTCGGCGTCGGTCATCAGGATGATTTTGCCGTAGCGGACTTTGGTGGGGTCGAAGTCGTCTTTGGAAATGCCGGTGCCGAGGGCCGTGATCATGCAACGGATTTCTTCGTGGGCCAGCATTTTGTCGTAGCGGGCTTTTTCCACGTTGAGAATTTTTCCCTTGAGTGGGAGGATGGCCTGGAAGCGGCGGTCGCGGCCCTGCTTGGCGGTGCCACCGGCGGACTCTCCCTCGACGAGGTAGAGCTCGCAGCGTTCGGGATTGCGCTCGGAGCAGTCGGCCAGCTTGCCGGGGAGACCGCCGCCATCGAGAACGCCTTTACGGCGAGTGAGATCACGGGCCTTGCGGGCGGCTTCACGGGCGCGGGCTGCGTCGATGGCTTTGTTGATGACTTTGCGGGCTACGGTGGTGTTCTGTTCGAAGAACGCGCCCAGCTTTTCGTTCACAAACGCCTGCACGGTTCCCGCGATGTCGGAATTGAGCTTGCCTTTAGTTTGGCCTTCGAACTGGGGCTGCGAGAGCTTGACGCTGATGACGGCAACGAGTCCTTCGCGAACATCATCTCCGGTCAGGTTTTCCTTGACGTCTTTGAACAGGCCCATCTGCTGGCCCGCGGAATTGATGGTGCGGGTCAGAGCCTGGCGGAATCCGGTGAGGTGCGAGCCGCCGTCAACGGTGTTGATGTTGTTGGCGAAGCTGAAGACGCTCTCCGAGTAGGCGTCGTTGTATTGAATGCCGATTTCCATGGCGACGTTGTCGCGTTCGTCTTCCATGTAGATGGGCTTTTCGTGGAGCACCTGCTTGCCGCGATTGAGGTGCTTGATGAACTCGGCAATGCCGCCGGTGTATTTGAACTCGACGAGTTTTGGCTCGCCGGTTTTGGCATCGTTGGTGCGCTCATCGGTGAGCGTGATGACGAGGCCTTTGTTGAGGAAGGCGAGTTCGCGCAGGCGCTGCGCGAGCGTGTCGAAATTGTATTCCGTGGCGGTGAAAATGGAACGGTCGGGGAGGAAGCGGACTTTGGTACCGCGCTTCTTGGATGCTCCGGCTTTTTTCAGTTTGCTGGTGGGATCGCCTTTGGAATAACTCTGCTCCCAGGTGAAACCGTCGCGCCAGATTTCCAGATTGAATTCTTCGCTGAGCGCGTTGACGCAGGAGACTCCGACGCCGTGCAGTCCACCGGAAACTTTATAAGTGGAGGAATCGAATTTTCCGCCAGCGTGCAGTGTGGTCATGACGACCTGCGCGGCGGGAATTTTTTCGCCATCGATATCCATCATGTCGACGGGAATGCCACGTCCGTTGTCGACGACGGTGATGGAGTTGTCGAGATGGATGGTGACTTCAATCTTGTCGGCGTGCCCGGCGAGCGCTTCATCGACGGAGTTGTCGACGACTTCGTAGACCAGGTGATGCAGTCCGATGTCACCGGTGGAGCCGATGTACATGGCGGGGCGTTTGCGCACAGCCTCCATGCCGCCGAGGACTTTGATGGAATCGGCGTTGTACTCGCCACCATTGATGGGGGTGACCTTGCCGTTCTTGCTTTTCGTTTCTGCGGAGGCGTCAGTGATGGTTTCTTTGGTGGCCATTCTTTACCGTGGGGAGTGCGAGAGTTGCGAGCCTAAAGTGCCAGCGCGGGCCGATCCGCAAGTCACGTCAAATGATTGAAATTAGACGTAGTTAGGGACTATTCCGACTGTCATAAGTATAGCACGGGAAGGGTAATATTTAGGGGCGAAAGTGGGGCGTAACCCTTGTCGTTAGTAGGGGTTAGAAATGGTGATTTGGGGGCTGGTTCTTTTTCCGCGCTGGGGCGGTTTTGGGAGTCGATTTTGGGGTGGTGGAGAGAGGGGAGAGGTTCTCGATGAGGCTGTCGGCTTCGTATTCGCCTGGAACTAATACCGTGCCAAAGTGTACCTAACTTCGATTGTTGTATCGAGCTCAATGGGTTTTCCGTTTAGCAAGTACGGCTTATATTTCCACTGTCGTACCGCATTCACTGAAGATGGAACAAGTTCGGACGGCCCTGCGACAGCCTCCAGATCAATAACATTTCCAGCTTTATCGATAGCCGCATGTAGGACTACAAGGCCTTGAATGTGCTCTGACTTGGCGCTCTGAGGATACCTAGGCGCGACCTTCGCAATAAGACGCCCCGCTGTGACGGCTCGCTCAACGGTCAGGCGTGCAGGCTCATCTGATTCGATTTGGAGTTCGTCTTGTTTTGATGTATGAGCAGGCGCCGGCTCGAACTTAGCAATGTCTTTCACGCTCGCAACCGCGTCTTCAAGGGCAGACTCGGTAGCTGCTCGAAAATTCCATTCCAGCAGATAACCCTTTGCTACTGCACACAGAATGGCCTGATATCGGGTCTCGCCCTTAAAAGGCTTAAAGTCGGCGCGGTATGCGGCCAAATCAGCAAACAGTAGCCGAGTAATCTCGCCGTCTAGCTTTGCTCGTTTCTCCGCACTCATTCTCACTGCCAGAGCTGCCAGATAGTCTTTCGCATCCTCCTGCGCTGACAACGAAACTGCTGGGGCTATCAGGACAAACGATGAATCGGCAACAAGACCCTCTGATCGCGATGGCACGTGCAAAGCCGCGAGAAGAACCTGGGATGTCTGTTGGGGGCCTTGCTCAGATGCCAGTTGCGCCCGTATTAGAGTGGTTTCGCGAACCCACTCCGTGGAAAGCGGATAGGAGATCCCGAAGAATTCGTTTTGATATTGGCCATCCTTGAAACGACCGGGCGTAGGCGACGGTGGAGGAGCTTTAATGTGAAAGCCAAACGTGACCTGCGATTCCACCGGCGTCGGTTTGCCATCGACGGTGTATGGCTTGTACTTCCACTGCTTGATGGAGTCGCTGGCGGACTGGGCTAGATCTGCGTCGCCGGAGGCTACCGTGGCTTCCTTGACATCGCCCGTTTCCGAAATTACAACATTGAGGACGACGGTTCCCTGGATGCCTCTGGCGCGGGCTTTCTCGGGATAGATGGCGGGGACTTTCTTTTCCGCCAGGGCAGCGGCGGCTTCGGGAGCCAGGTGCGCGGGGCTGGAGGCTGTGGCAGGCGCGGAGGGCTGCGTTTGAGCAATGACGAAAGCAGCAGAAAAGAGAAGAACCAGAACAGCCGACAACTTCATACCTTCCTCCGAACGAGCTTTATCGTAGCACTGCTCATGGGAGCGGGGAGGACGGCCCGCCCTGTCGTAAAGAACGCGACAAGGACGGGGCACCCAGCAAAGAACCCGGACGGACCGCACGGGCGAGGACGCCCGCGTCTCCATTGAGTTTCGTATGCCGACTGAAAACAGAAAAGCCCGCGACAGGGTGCGCGGGCTTTCCGGAATCGCGAGACAGCCTAGGCTGCGGGCTGGGCGCAGTGCGAGCAGCGACGAGCGGCGATGGGAATGTCGCTGAGGCACTCTTTGCACGGCTTGGTGGTGGGAGCCGCCGGAGCCTGGCCCTTGTTCATACGCGCCGTGACAGCATTCATCGGCAAGACCACAAAGAAATAAATGGAGAAAGCCACCAGCAGGAACGCCACGACCGCGTTGAGGAAGTTGCCAACGAGCAATGGACCGGCCTTGAGCGCAGAAAAATCCGGCTTGCCTGCCACCGCGCCAATGAGCGGCATCAGAAGATCCTTGGTGAGCGAACCGACGACGGCGCCGAACGCGCCGCCGATGACCACGCCGACCGCGAGATCGACGACGTTACCACGCATGATGAACTGCTTGAAACCTGAAAGCATGTGATTCCTCCCGAGCAGAATTTTGAAAGTGGGAGAAATGTAAACGGTCGGTGGGAGGGAGTCAAGGGCGCGAGCGTCAGGCTCGAACTTCTAATTCGCCTGTCTTGCCGTCGTAGTTGAGCAGCCACTTTTGCAGGATGTCGCGACCGATCAGGCACGAGAAAAACCTTTGCTTGACAATTGGGCAGGCGACAACCCGAATCACATCAAAACTTGGCAACTCTGTTCCAGGAAATGAGATGGACGCGGCATATGCGGGAAATTCTCCGGCTACACCTCCAACCGCGTTGATCTTGTTGCGATCCGTTTGCCGAAGCTTACAAGTTTGAGCGATCTCGGGATTAATAATCGTTAGAGAAGCGCCAGTATCTATCAGCGCGCGCACTGAAATTTCCGGAAACTCAAGACCCACTACGCGGCCTTCGACAACTTCTGGCCTAGTCGCACTGATTAGCATCTCGATGTGCGGGCCTTGCTGTAAAAGCGCGCTTGGGCCGAAGAGCCACTTCACTAGGGCAACCTCAGT
>JAYTQD010000193.1:0-1671 GCA_043746935.1 Acidobacteriaceae bacterium
GGCCGCATCGGCACCCCGCATCCCAAATTACCGTTCACACGCTCCATTCGCCTCACGCTCGGCGAATTGCGGGCGGGGAGTGGCAAAGAACGGCGTGACGGAAAGCACTAAGTGGAATGGATGACGCCCTGCGCTCGTGCTTCGCCTGTGTTGATGCATGGGCCTATTCCGTGTGTCTTCCGGTCGGTCTATATCGCGTTGAGCATCCCGAGGGGGCGAGTGAGCACATGGCATCAAAGATCAGGTACGTCCCACATGTTCTTGCGGAATTGCTTCTGCCGAGGAACTTCAACCGCCAACCCGAGACGGACAGCATCATGGATCGACCGGATCAGGTCGAGGCATACTCAGCGGCTGGTAGCAGCGGCGGGGGCGTGTTCGCTGTGCACCTGTTTCATGCTGCCTGCATGTCGCAGACCATCAATGGTGCGCGGAAGGTCCTCGACCTCGCGTGCGGGCCCGCCACGCAGCTTCTGCTGACTGCGAAATTGCACCCGGGAATCCATTTCGTAGGCGTGGATCTCGCGCCCCGCATGCTTGAAATTGCCGAGCAAAACCGTGTGAAAGCGGGACTTACGAATGTGGAATTCCGACAGGGGGACATCACAGATCTCAACCGATTCAAGGGCGAAGGCTTCGAAGCGATTACCAGTACCTTAGCACTTCATCATTTAGATACGAGCAAGGATTTGCTTCAATGCGGGCAGCAAATTCGTAACCTGATGGATACAAATACCCGCGTTTATCTAGCCGACCTCCTCCGACCGAAACGGCATCGAACCGTGGAGTTTCTGACCGAACAGAGTTCGGACATACAGCCCAAAGTCTTTAACGACGATTTTCGTAATTCTATGCGGGCGGCTTTTCAAAAGTCAGATTTCGATAGGATCGCTCGGGAGTTTTTACCGACATGCGAGGTATTGAGCATGTTTCCCCTGTCCTTGTTCGTCATCGTCAGGACACGGCCCGATCCGCTATCAGACTCTGTTAAAATGGCATTGGCAAAGGAGCTATCCACACAGCCTGCCAGAGTCATCAGGGACTTGGACGAAATACGAATGTTCTTTCGCCTTGGCGGGTTGAAGCTGGATTCAATTATCGCCTAACGAACGAAGCAGGCGTGCTCGCTTGCTGGTTTCAGACCAAATTAGTGCTGACACTGCGAACAGCGTAATCAAGTTGGTCACGGTAGAAAGCCGGGTCCGCGGCAACGCTGGTCCGGTCGAAGCGTTATACGGCTACCGCACGTTGGCGTTGAACCTACCCTGTGTCCCAAAATGGGAGCGCGCCGCAAACTTGCCGACCTGAAAACGGCGCCCGTGTGGGGCGCCGTTTCTTGGTTTCCAACCGGAGACTCGCAGAACCCCGTGATTAATGCGCCCTTAGTTGCCTTTCTGCGCGCGGCGCCTCGCGAACACCGCTAGACCAAGCAAACCCGTGCCGAAAAGCACCATCGACGCAGGTTCCGGAGTCGCGATCGTGAGATTGCCACCACCGCCGTTGATCGAAATATTGGCCGCGCCACCGCTGCCCGGCGTCACCGTCGTAACGGAATCCGTAGCGCTAAAGTTGCCAACCAGAAGTCGGATGTCACTCGGAAGCGGGCTGAGGAAAAATCCGCTTTCATTCGCCGTGCACAGTGCGTTACCAAAGCCGGTGTTGCCCTGACCC
>JAYTQD010000194.1:0-11987 GCA_043746935.1 Acidobacteriaceae bacterium
GACCGCCTGATCGGAGCTACTGCGCTGGCCGAGGGGATTGCGCTGGTCACGAAGGATCGTGGAATTCGGGGTTACAAACCGATTCGTACGATTTGGTGAAATGGTGTCCGAAAATTTCAGATCACACAGTCACAGCTGAAGCCTTCCGTTTTTCGCCTTGCGGAGACGACCGCTTCTTTGTGCTCAAAGCAATTCGCGTGGATCGAACCTCGAAGCGCACACCCTCCGCCTGCTGCAAATACGCAACAATCTCAAAGAGATTGCGGGCTGTCGGATTGCCGTTCGGGCCAAACATCTGGTGCAGAGTCTTAACGTGAAGCTTGGTCTGCTCGGCCAGTTTTGGAAACCCAACGGCAGCATTGATGTAATCCCGTAGCAACTCTTTGCCCAACGCTACCTCGCCTGAAAGCAAGCTTTCAATGGCCTCGCTCAAGAGCCCCTTACGAAAAGTGGGGTCACGCTTCACCCGTGCTTGCACCGTTTCCCGAAAATCTCGTGTCAGAGCCATTCTTTAGTTTTCATCAGTTAATGGTAACATTTATTATACCATCGTGGAAGAGGCCGAGTGCCACCGGAAGTTAGTGACAAGGGTTCATATGCCTACGTGCTATCAGTTTTTCAGTGCTTGGCGCGTCCTCTGGTTGCTATGCTATCTTCTGGAATCAAATGTTACGAAGACAACGGACAATCCTAAGGATTCTCGCAACCGTCGACGGCCCGGTGGCCGTTACGCAACTTCACAAATACTTGTTTTTGCTCCAAAAAGAAACCTTCCTGAGTGACGATTCCGCTTTTTATGAGTTCCTGCCGTACAAGTTCGGGCCTTACTCGTTCGCGGCTAATCGTGAACTAGATGCGCTTAGCGCTTACAGCTACATCACAAGCACAGTATCGCCAACGACGACCTTGTTGACACTAACGGCCTTGGGAACCAAAGAGGCGCAGCTGGTGGACAGCAACACGTCCCGCGCGATCTTGGCTATCGTTTTCAAGTATGGAAAGGCTCCTCTTCGCACTCTTTTAAAGGACGTGTATTCCCGCTACTCATGGTATGCGACCAATAGCGAATTGAAGGATCTGATCCCAATCGATGCGCCGAAGCAGCCGGTTGCGCCCCCAGCGATATATACGATGGGATACGAAGAACGTTCCGTCGACGGATTTTTCAACAGGCTTCTCAGAACTGGAATTAGGCGCATAATCGACGTTCGGGCAAACCCAGTTTCGCGCAAGTACGGATTTGCACGCAGTTCTTTTTCCAGCATAGCTGCGAAACTGAGAATCGGGTATACACACTGCCCTGAGTTGGGCATCTCTTCCGATAAGAGGCGAGATGTTCAGACTTCATCTGAGTTCAAGCAGCTCTTCAGTTACTACGAGCGGAACGTTCTTGCGGAAAGGACGAGCGAAATGGCGAGCGTAGCGGAGATGATGAAAACCACTGCATGCGTACTCGTATGTATGGAAAAAGAACCCCAGGACTGCCATCGCAGTCGTCTAGCCAATCGGCTTGGTACCTCAACTGGATTGAGCGTAATCCATCTTTAAGATATGCAAGAGCATCTCAAAGTACTAATTACAGTCAAGACTCACCCGATCCCTTCTGCAAAATACGACGAACTCGTTTGCACAGCGGGCGTGACTGAGACGGGCGATTTTGTGCGTCTGTACCCTGTCAATTTTCGCGACTTGCCCTACAGCCAACAATATCGGAAGTACCAATGGCTGGAGATCGACGCGGAGAAGCACACGGGACGTGATTCTCGGAAGGAGAGCTATCGGCCCAACAGCGATTCGATTCGGCTGCTCGGTGAACCACTCTCATCGGATCACAACTGGTCGCAACGGTCGCAATACGCACTCGCGAAGAAATCGCAGTCTATGGAAGAACTTTCTCAGAAACAAGAGGAAGATCGAACGTCCCTTGGAATTTTCAAACCGAAGAGCGTTGTAGACCTCGTGGTTAGCCCTGACGAACCGGACTGGAAACCCGCGTTCAGGGCAGCACTGATGCAACAGAGGCTTTGGGAAAACTGCAAAGCCAGTAAGGAACCGCCAAGAAAAGTTCCTTTCAAGTTTCAGTATCGCTTTGCATGCGATGATTCCCGATGCAAGGAATCCCATAAGATGATGATCGAAGACTGGGAGGTCGGAGCTCTGTATTGGCGGTGCGTCGACGACGGAGCTTCTCCAGAAGAAGCGTGTGCAAAGGTAAAACAAAAATTTCTTGGTCAACTATGTGCGCCTGAAAGGGACACGCACTTCTATGTCGGCACAATCCTAGCTCATCCAAAATCTTGGGTCATCATCGGTGTTTATTGGCCCAAGATCGTGCGAGTCGACAAGATGGATCATCCATCGTTGTTTTGACACATTCACTAGACTAAGAAGTGGAAGATCCGTCTCGGCGCACGAACTACCCGCATCTTTCCTGAAGCCTCCCCTGCTAAAATCGCATCCATAAGATGATGCTGCCCAAGAACCTCAGCCCGCTCCTGCCGTATTTCAAGAAATACCGTTGGGGCTTTGTGCTGGGCGGGTTTTGCGTTCTGCTCAACAATGGTATTTGGATTCTTTTCCCGCTGGTGATTCGTCAAGCCATCGACGGGCTGAACCAGGGTGTCACCCCGCACAAGCTCCTCATCTACGCGCTGCGGATTCTCGCGGTGGCCGGCGCAAAAGGAATTTTTCAGTTCTTGACGCGCTGGATTGTCATCGGCATCTCCCGCAACGTCGAGTTCGACATGCGGAACGACCTCTTCCGCCACCTGGAAAGCCTTTCTCTTTCTTACTACCAGCGCACGCGCACGGGCGACATCATGGCCCGCTGCACCAACGACCTGAACGCGGTACGGATGCTACTGGGTCCTGCCGTCATGTACAGCGCGAATACGATTGTTTTCACCACCGGTGCGCTGTTCTTCATGTGGCACATCAATCATCGGCTCACGATGTATGCGTTCCTGCCCCTGCCCATTGTGAGCATCACCATCCAGTATTTCGGGCGCAAGATTCACGAGCGTTTCGAGCGGATTCAGGCGATGTTTTCGGAAATCTCGGCGCGGGCGCAGGAGAATTTTTCCGGCGCCCGCGTTATCCGCGCCTACGCTCAGGAAGAAGCCGAGATCGCGCAGTTTGAAACCGCCAATCTCGAATACATCGGACGCAGCCTGAAGCTCGTACGCCTCATGGGCATGTTGTGGCCGACGCTCGAAACCATGCTCGGCCTGGCGATTGTGATGGTGTTATGGCTGGGCGGACGGCAGGTTCTGAGCGGCGCGATGACCTTGGGCGGCTTTGTCGCCTTCAATACTTACATGGTGCAGTTGACGTGGCCCATAATCGCTCTAGGGTGGGTCATCAATCTTTTCCAACGTGGCAAGGCCTCCATGGGACGGATCAATGAAATTTTCGAGGAGAAGCCCGAGATTGTGGATGACCCAGCATTGCTCGACCACTCTCTAAAAGTTCGCGGCGAGATTGAATTTCGCAATCTGAGTTTCTCGTATGCGGGCAACGGATCTTCAGGCAACCATGACAGCAACGAAGTATTGCATGGCATCAATCTGCGCATTCCGGAAGGCTCAAGCCTGGCAATTGTCGGCCCAACAGGCTCGGGAAAAACGACGCTCGTGAATTTAATTTCACGCATTTACGATGCCGCGCCGGGGATGGTGCTAATCGACGGCCACCCAATCCGCGAATTTCCGCTCGAAACTCTGCGTGCCGGCATCGGCTTTGTTCCGCAGGAAACGTTTCTCTTCAGCAACACCGTCCGCGAAAACATTGCCTTCGGCAAAACTGGCGCTACCGATGACGAAGTCAAGGCCGCAGCCGATGGCGCCAGCATTTCCGGCGACATCGAAGGCTTCCCAGAACAATACAAAACGCTGGTCGGCGAGCGCGGCATCACGCTCTCTGGCGGGCAAAAACAGCGCACCGCCATCGCCCGCGCCATCATTCGCGACCCCCGCATCTTAGTCCTGGACGACGCACTGGCCAGCGTGGACACGCACACAGAGGACAAAATCCTAGGCCACCTGCGCGAAGTCATAGGCGGACGCACCACCATCTTGATTTCGCATCGCGTTTCCAGCGTGCGCAACGCCGACCGCATCGCCGTGCTGCATTCAGGTAGGATTGTGGAATTGGGCACGCACGACGAGCTCGTCGCGCGTGACGGTTACTACACCGAGCTTTACAACAAGCAACTCCTGGAAGAAGAACTCGCCGAAGTTTAACCGGGAACAATTTAATTCTCCGCCGACAGGCCAAAACCTTGGAGCTTCGCTCCTGGACGGCCGAGAGCGGTCGTCTCCGCGTGTTTTCTACTTATGAAACGAGTCACTGTCAACGAGATGATCGACACGGGCGAAGGCACGCCGCGAGAAATTGCGGCCTCTTTGACCGACATGCAGTCTTTGAATCGCTGGTTTGGCGGAGAGGCAACGTCACTCGCCCTGTTGCGAAAAATCTTGGCCCGAACTGGGCAAACCAGCTTGAAGATTCTGGAGACAGGCGCCGGCTTTGGCGAAGTTCCTCTCAAAGCGCGGAACGTTCTGCTCACTTCCGGCATCCAAGTCGAGGTGACGTTGCTGGATCGCGTGGAAGCACATCTCGGCCGGGGTACCCAAGGCGTCGTCGGCGACGCGCTGGCACTGCCTTTTCGAGATGGGGCGTTCGACGTGGTTTCTTGCTGTCTTTTCGCGCATCATTTGGAACCAGACGGGATTCTTGCGTATGCCAACGAAGCGTTGCGCGTGGCCAAGGGTGCGGTACTCATTAATGACCTGGTACGGCACCCGGTTCACTACGCGCTGGCCTGGGCAGGCCGGCTCTTCTACCGCAGCCGACTGACGCGGCATGACGCGCCAGCGTCAGTACGGCGGGCATACACCGTGGCAGAAATGAGTGGCATGCTCGGCGCGAGCAGCGCGGCACGGGTGGAAGTCACGCAGCATTATCTTTATCGCATGGGAGCCATCGCTTGGAAGCATTGAAAAACTGGGATCTGGTAGTCATCGGCGGTGGTCCAGCGGGAACCGCGGCGGCCATCACGGCGGCCCGGGCTGGGATCCAAGTGCTGCTGTTGGAGAAAGGCAATTTTCCCAGACACAAAGTCTGCGGCGAATTCGTTTCCGGCGAGGCTTTGCATCTGCTCAACACGTTGCTGGCAAACTCACTCGAGACGCGCACGCTGCTCAGCCGTGTGCCTCGCGTCACCGGCGCGCGCTTATTTCTCGATGGACGGACCGTGCATGTGCCCGTCGATCCACCTGCCGCCAGTCTGGCGCGATTCGATATGGATGCCGCGCTCTGGCGTGCAGCTACGGCAGCCGGAGTCGCTACTCAAACGGATACGCCAGTGCTGGGCGTCACGGGTCGTGGGCCGTTCCATGTTCACACAGCTACCGGTGACATAACCGCGCGCGCCGTCATCGACACGGCCGGACGCTGGTCGAATCTGACGGAGCGTCCGCCGGAACTGGCATCCGCGCCCAAATGGATTGGCCTCAAAGCGCATTTCGCCGAGGAATCGCCTGCCCTCACGACCGACCTCTATTTCTTCGAGGGCGGCTATTGCGGCATGCAGCCCGTAACTCTGGGCGACGAGCCTGCCTCGTCGCGCATCGTGGTCTGCACCATGGTTCGGGCCGATGTTGCCACGCGGCTGGAGGACGTTTTCCGCTGTGAGCCGCGCCTACTCGCGCGTAGCCGGCATTGGAAGCCGGTGTCGGAACCGATCTCGACTGCGCCGCTGCTGTTTCGCAAACCGGTTCCGCTGCGGGACGGCATCCTTCGAGCGGGAGATGCGGCGGGATTTGTCGACCCCTTTGTCGGGGATGGCATGGCACTGGCGCTGCGCGGTGGAGCGATGGCCGCAAAATCTCTATTGGCATTTCTGCAAGGAAGATCAAATTTGGAACAAGCGACCGTAAGTTATGTCAGCGCTTACGAGGAGTGCATCGCGCCTGTATTCCGGGCGTCTTCGTTCTTGCGCCGCATACTCGCGCTACCGTTTGGAGTGCGGCAACCCATACTCCGCGTCCTGGAAACTTTCCCAGCCTTGCCCCGGATGATGATGAGCAAAACGCGTTCCAGGGTTGCAGCGTAAAAAGCGGCGTAAGAACACGTCCTGGCACTTTCCTAGCGAATCACCAACGCTTCCCGAATATTGTCGCGAGCGAGAAAGAACTTAATCGAAGAAAAATCTCGGAACAGACCTTCAATGTGGCGGTTGTTAAACACGCGCTGCAGCTTGAAGCCCCCAGCACGGCCCGCCGTCAGCACTTGCGTTTCCAGAACATCACCCGGGGTCAGGTGGTAGCGGTAGCAAGGAGCATCCGGTCCGGCGTCTTTCATATGGAAGAACGCCAGTAGCACGCCACCCGGCTTCATCACCGACCATAGCCGCTCCATCACCGGCTTCACCAACGGCTCGTCCATATAGTCGGCAAAGCTCCATGCGAACACGCAGTCGAATTGCCCCGGGGAGTACACAAGATTCTCAGCCATGAAGCGCGCGGAATCGTAAACGCGATTGCCTGCGGCATCGAGTGTAGCCAGGGAAGGGTCCGTCGAGGCTACGAGTAGGTCTTCGCTGTAAATCCTGTGCCCCATCTCCGTGAGCAAGCGGATGTTCGACGCCGACGTTGGACCAAGATCGAGCACGCACAAGCCTTCCTGCGAGGAAAGCGTATTCCACACCTGC
The DNA here is from genome assembly GCA_043746935.1 of Acidobacteriaceae bacterium. Classification (GTDB taxonomy): domain Bacteria; phylum Acidobacteriota; class Terriglobia; order Terriglobales; family Acidobacteriaceae; genus JANXUC01. The sequence goes on from JAYTQD010000194.1 coordinate 6,713, forward strand.
CCCATACCGCTCGACCGGCGTGTGCCGCGCTGCGACAGTGTTTCTGTTTCTTTTTTAGAATTTGATGGAGAACTGCGGAACCATTTCATGAAAGTGTTGGATGCCGGCTACCGTAGGTCAGGAGGCCGTGGATTCGCCTTCCTGGTTGACCGACCCCTTAAAGAATGCGCCTTCAGCAATCACAATGCTCTTGGTGACAATATCACCGTTGACGACAGCGGCTCCGCGTATTTCCACGCGCTCGGATCCGAAAACATGGCTATTCACCTTACCCTCGATCACAACCGACTTGGCCGTAATCTTCCCTTTCACCCGGCCATTGGGGCCGACGGTGACGGAATTTTGCTTCAGCTCAATCGAGCCTTCCACTTCGCCATCAAGGTATAGATCTTCGCTGCCGGAAAGTTCACCTTTAACGATGACAGATTTGCCTATATGAGCGAGTTCGCGCGTAGTCTCGGACATGCATCCTCCTGAGGAAGTTGGCGAACTCCGATTCTAACCCATTGCCTATGAAAAGACTGGCTCCCGGCCCACCCAAAAGTCGGATTTCGAGGCATCCCCTGAACGCGCGTGAACCAACCCTGCCCTTTTGTGCATCTACATCAGCAACTCGGCACCCTTGGATATCGTCTAATTTAAGGGTATTCGGCTTCGACATGTCCTTACGCAAACGATTTCCGCCTAGGTTGCGGGTCCAGATGTTTGTGGCCTTGCTTTGCTTACCTTCGGGCGTCTTCGCGAGCGGGCGAGCACCGCGAACGGCTCAGTCCTTGGCACAACCTCCAGCCGAGCCTGCGGCTGAAATTGTGCGAACCTGCATTCAGCACGAACTCGACGTGGCCAAGGATCCTCCCAAATACATCTTTCAGATGCGCAGAAAGACGGCGCGCATTCAGGAAACTAAGCTCATGGTCCAGACCAACGAGGCCATTGCCGGACGCGTCCTCTCCTATGGCGACCAGCCCATGACCGAGGAAGGCCGCAAAAACGAAGACGCCCGCGTGGATCGTTTTGTGAAGGATCCCGAAGAAATGCGCAAGAAGCAGCGCGAGGAGCATGACAATCGCGAGCGCCTGAACCGCGTTCTCCGGGCCATGCCCGAGGCTCTGCTCTATGAATACGACGGGTTCGAACCTGGCGCCCCAGGTCTCGGACGCAAAGGCGAAGAACTTGTACGGGTGAAGTTCCGGCCCAATCCTAACTATGACCCTCCCACTCGGGTCGAGCAGTTGCTCACCGCCATGGAGGGAACCATCCTGCTCGATCCGCAGCGCCAACGGCTGGCCCGGATCGATGGCGCTTTACAGGACGATGTCGCCTTCGGTTGGGGCATTCTGGGGCACCTCGACAAGGGCGGCAGAATCCTCATGGAACAAGGAGAACTCTCCGACGGCAATTGGGTGCTGCGGCGCTTCATGATGCGGTTCACGGGCAAACTCCTGTTTTTCAAGAGTATTGATGTCAATACGACGGAAACATCCTGGGACTACCATCGGGTCGCGGACGACTTGAGTTTTGCGCAAGGCGCGGAGCTATTGAAAAAACAGGAGCAGGAAGTCTCTAAGAATTCCGCCCTAAACCAAGGCCTGGAATAAACCAAAGTTTCTCCCGCCTCCAGCCCTACCAGTGCCATTTGGGTATCATGGAAGCACATGAACACCCGAAAGAGTTCCAAGCCCGTCGCCACAAAAGCGAAGACCTCCGCGCAACCTGCCCGGTTTGCCGTCGCCATCTTGGCCGCCGGAAAGGGCACGCGTCTCAAGTCGCAGTTGCCCAAGGTTCTGCACCAGATTGGCGGTAAGCCGCTGTTGCAACACGTCATCGACGCGGCGCGGCAGGTAGTGCCAATCCAAGATATCTATGCCATCGTGGGCCACGAAGCGGATCGCGTGAAGGCCGCCGTGGCGCATAACGGTATCGGTTTTGTTCTTCAGAAAGAACAACGCGGCACCGGGCACGCCATCATGATGTGCCGCGAGGCGCTGGCTGGCTACGATCATGTGCTGATTCTTTCCGGCGATGCCCCACTGATTCGCGCCGCCACCATTGCCCAGCTTCGCGATTATCATTTGCAGCAAAGCGCGGCCATGACATTGCTCAGCGCTCTGCCCCCCGACCCCTTTGGGTATGGCCGTGTGCTGCGAAAATCCAAAGGCAGCGCGCTGGTGACCGAAATTGTTGAAGAAAAATCGCTCACGCCCAAGCAGCGCAAAACGCATCTCCGCGAAATCAATGCCGGCTTTTACGCCTTCGCCGTCAAGCCGCTGTTCACGCACGTTGACCGCCTGAAAACCGAGAATGCCCACCACGAGTTTTACCTCACCGACATGGCGGCGATTCTTGCTAAATCGAAATCAAAGGTGGTGGCAACCGCTGCCGCGGATGACATGGAAGTCGCAGGCATCAACACCCGCGTCGAACTCGCCCGCCTCGATACCATACTGCGGAACCGCAAGTGCCATGAGCTGATGCTCTCCGGCGTCACCATTTTCCGCCCGGAGACCTGCGTGATTGATGCGGACGTGGAAGTCGCAGCGGATACCGTGATCGAGCCGTCCGTCCAGCTTCTCGGCAAAACGAAAATCGGCGCGCATTGCCACATCCGGTCGTTTACCGTCATCCGCAATTCCACCCTCGGCGACCACGTACTCATACGCCCCGGCTGCATTCTTGATGAATCGCAGGTGGCGAACGGCGCGCTGCTGGGCCCCTACAGCCATCTCCGCCCCGGCAGTGAGATCGGAGAAGGCGCGCACGTGGGAAATTTCGTCGAGACCAAGAACATCAAGCTGGGCAAGGGATCCAAAGCCAACCACCTCACTTACCTCGGTGACGCTGAGATCGGAGCGGGCGTCAACATCGGCGCGGGCACCATCACCTGCAACTACGACGGCGTCAATAAACACAAGACCATCATCGGCGACGGCGTTTTTGTGGGCAGCGATACGACGCTAGTGGCGCCAATTCGTCTGGGGAAAGGGGCCTATGTGGGAGCGGCCTCCTGCTTAACCCAAGATGTGCCGGATGACGCTCTCGCGCTGGCGCGCGCCCGCCAGGAAAATAAATTAGGCTGGGCAAAAACCAAGCGCGAAAAAATGGCAGCGGCGAAGAAAAAGTAAGCTCGCGTAGGCCCAGGCGCCCTCGCCTGGGCGGCAAGTCTTTAAAAATTGTCGTTCAGCAGGCGAGGGCGCCTGCCGCTACACGAACCCTACCGCGAAACCGACGCAAACAACTCCGAATCCACCAGCGACGCGAACTTCTTCTCATCCGTCTTGAATTTCAAAGTAAGATTCGAGTTGTCCGAGCTCACCGTCACACTCTCCAGCGCCGATTTCTCGACCGCTGACGCCGTCATCTTCTTATACGTCACGCCCGCCTTCATCAGCGCCGACAGCGTCGCCGCCGTGATGGAATCCGAAGTGATAACGTCCATGTTGAAATCCACGCCGCTGCCAAATTCCATGCCGTAGCGCGAACCCAGCAGACGTTTCTTCACCGTCTCAAAATCAGCCAGCTTGGCGGCATCGCCCAGAGTGGACCGCATCATGTTCTGCGTCCCTTCCTGATCTAGAACGCTCCAGATTGGATTGGAATCCACCGACGACATCATATCGCCCACCTGGGGATTCGAATCGAGCCGCTCAATCAATCCGTCCCGCGCGTCCAACGCTCCGCGCATGGCCGAGCTATCGCCAAACAAAATCGTGCTGTCATCCAGAAACGTCATCTGCATGCCGCCCATGGGATACAGCAGCGCGGTCCGCAGCTTCATGGGACGGACTTTCTCCTTGAACATTTTTTTCAAGAAGGCCTTCATCGGAAACGGCCCCTGCCCCACGCCCACAATCTTGACACCCTGCTTTGGGATACGAAAAGAAACAAACGTCAACTGATCGAGATCGCGATCAGGATCAATGCCCGCGCTCTTCAGCGCCGCTTCGAACTGCTTCAGATTCTCTGGCAGCACTTTGTTGCGCAAAGCCATCGCCGGGGGCGAGTTATGCACCGCCCGGTAGTCCACGGAAATAATCTGCTGCACATCCGCCGGCACCACCGACCGCGCCGCCGTACCCATGGGCAACGACCACCCGGAAACGGCCAACAAACAGCTCAGAAAGCAAACCATCGACGAACGAACAAAATTCCGCATGACAGACCTCGCGTCTAAAAACTCAGGAACATCGACTCAGGAACTTGGATGCGTATGGAACGCTGGGAGTCACCTGTTCCTGCACTATTGTACGTGGGAAGCCCCACCTGGACAGTAACACCAAAGGACACCTTAGAAGATGTCCGAAAAGCGCTCGTGTGGCGCGGGTGCCCACGCCCGCGAAAAATAGTCTCAACTACGCCTTCAGCGCGGTAACCCGCTTCCTCACATCCGCCGCAAAGTCCTCATCCTTCAGCGATTCCAGATTAATCTCCACATTCGCCAGCGCCCCTTCTACCGCCGCCCTCGCCAGCGCCTTAGCTGTTGTCAAATCTGACAACATATTGGGGTTCGAAATCGCGCCCAGCGACGCCGCGATCCGCCCCACTTCCCGAGCCCGCTCCGCCACCGACAACGGCACACTCGTAGCCTGCTTCAGCGCCGCGTCGATTGCCACATCAAAGCCCGCCGCCCCACCATCCGAATTCTCCCGCGCCGTTTTATAAGCCTTCATCACCAAGTTGTAGGCCTCGGCGTCGGCGTCAATCGACGCCTTCAACTCCTCGCCCAACGGCCCCAGTTTGGCAATGGCCTCACTCAGCTGAGCTTCATATTGCAAATACGCCTTCTTCCCGCGCGACATGCTAGCTACCATTTGCGCGAGGCCCGCCGCCATCGCCCCTGCCGCAGCCGAAGCACTTCCGCCACCCGGAGTTGCCGACGGAGCCGCCAGCTGTTCCACAAACGGTTCTACGCCAGCCCGCAGACCGCCCACTGCCATCTTCCCACTCATCACCGCCGCCAGCCGGTTTTCCAAAATCAAAGACGAATCAAAATTCTCCACCTGTAAAAACCACTCCGCGGCATCTTCCAGCGCCTTCTTCGGAATGAGGCCGACAATCTCACTCGACAACGGCGAAACCCCATACCGTGCCGCCTCGCGCTTCACAAACTCAAATACGCGATGCACAGGCGTCTGCTCAAAGTCCGTCAAATTCATCGAGACCTGCGCCAACCCGCGCACCAGAAATCCCGCGCCCTTCACAAACCGAAACCCTCCGGACGACTGCCGCACCGCCTTCGCGATCTTTTTGGCAATCGCCACATCGGCAGTATTGAGAA
>JAYTQD010000195.1:0-11971 GCA_043746935.1 Acidobacteriaceae bacterium
TCCACATGTGCGGAGGTAAACCAGTGAAACGTCATCTGTTACCAGTTTTGTCGGCTGTTCTCCTGAGCAGTCTCAGTTTCGCGGCGCCAAAGGGTAAAACGTTCAAAGGGGAGATCATGGACAGCCAGTGTGCGAAAGAAGGGTCGCACGCGATGATGCTGAAGAAGGAAGGCATGGGCGACAAGGATCCCAATGATCCCATGGCCAAAAAGATGTGTACGGAAAACTGCGTAAAGATGGGCGGCAAGTACGTGCTGTACGACTCCGCCTCCAAGAAAGTCTATCAACTGGACGATCAGACCAAGCCTCAGCAGTTCGCTGGGCAAAACGTAAAGGTGTCGGGCACCCTCGACAAGGGCAGCGAGACCATTCACGTTACCGATATCGCTCCAGGTTCATAACCTTCGACGAGGGCTGGCCTTGCACGGTCGGCCCTCTCTCTACCTTTCTTGATGTTGAGGACCATGGCTCTTCTTTGGAGAAGACGTCCGGATGGCCGACCCGCAAACTGCAGCGCACGTGCGTGGTTCTGGGGATCGGTCTCGGGATTGCGGGAATCCTCGTCAATGGTCATCCTTACCTTGGCTGGGCGCTGGGAATCGCCGGAGCTTCGGTAATTTTTAGTGGCACCTGTGGTATAGGACTCAGGTATCGCGTGCTCGGGCTGAGCACAAAAAAGAACAACAACTAGCTGACCTGCCGTCATTGCGCCATTCCGGGCCAGAAGTCGGCTTGTAGGAAGTTTCACCGGATCGGTACTGGGAAACGCGTTTGTGGTCATTGACGGCTCGCTTCCCGCATTGTCGGCAAACAGGAACTTACATAGATACTGCCCTAGAACGGCAGTGCGAAACCGATTATTCTATTTCTCCCCAGCTATTCCTGCCAGGAATAAATCCGATTGTTCGATTGGTATGTACTCGGCGAGAAGGAAAACCGTGAGAGAAGTCCGGCGGAGAAACCGCCCCTGCAGAATCCTATTGTACGAGATTCAAATATGTCCGTAAACAATTGATAACAAACGAGATAATTGTGGAGGCGACGGGAGTAAAACTATGCAACCCATTGATTCTACGTAAGTTATTGGTTCTTCAAGAGGCGAGAACTGCCAAAAATGCCAGTTTGCCGGGTCGGCGGTACAAAACGGTACAAATTCTTGCCCGAAGTAGCTCCTTGAAGCCGCCCCCCAACTCTCCACATCGAACAAGGGCAGCATACGCAAGTTTGAAGTAAAGTGCCTGATGTTTCTTAACGTAAAGTGATCAAAGAAGTAACGCCGAGAGTTGGAAGTCCGTAAATCGGGAGTGACTTCCCCCCAACTTTACTCGACTGATATTCAGACAGTATCTGATCTGAATAGGGTGGATCGGACGACGACCGGAGGGGATAGGAGACATGGAGGTCGTCGAAACGCGGTTCATGGCCAAAAAGGTGTAGTCGACGTCTCAGTAGCAAACGCTACTTTGCCTATATCAATGTCAAGTAGCAAGAACGACGAGGACGAGCGCCGACGATCCCATTGCTACGCGCAGCGTCGGGTGATCGCCGGGCGTTACCGAGACGGTGTCCCATGATTCGAGGGGAGTCGTCCTCGCGTCCGTACTCATGATGGTTGCAACCCGCTCTGTCGGCGCTGTTCTGAGATGCACCAACGCCTCACACATGTCTTCTAATTCCGCAATCGGCGTGACAGCAATTTCGTGTTGTGTGGCCTTAATTTGCACGAGTCGAAGGCGCAGCCGCTGCGGATAGGTCGATTCCTCGAATAATACGGCGACGCCAGCATGATCCAACCGGACCTGATCCGACCGAATCTGCGAGTTGAAGACATTGGGTGGACGTCCGACCGCCGGTGTCGCCCGCGCATATGCGACCTCCGCGTCGCCTCGAGGAATGAGCCGATAGGCCGCATGGGGCGGCAGATACGCAGCACATGGATTACTATGTGAATCGTTTGCGGCCGATAGAGTGAAGGGGCGCGGGCTGTTTTGCTGGCTGTCGGGCGAGTTGTTCTCGCTCATCGTGAGTTCGATGGAACCCGCCATCACAACGATCAAGACTTCATCTTCCTCGGCATGCCCATCGATCACTGAATCCGCGTCGAAGCGATAGATCCTCAGCGAACGCAGGTTTGCGAAGCCCGTTTGCGATTGATCAATATCCACAGGGCGCCGGACGAGATTCGGGACTCCTGGTATCTCCAGCCGACGATCATGGTCTGCCTTGATCAGTTTCATGATATGAACTGCGACTGGTCACCTGCTAGCGAACTGGGGAAGATGCACTTTGTGCGCTTCGATCAGGTCGCGCGCAAGTGCTACGGCATCATCAGGGTCGCTGACTGAGCCGTCTGTTAGAAGCGCTTCGACGAACAGATCAAAGCTGCCAGTGAGTGCTGCTTCCACGGTGACTTCAATCGCAGCGATCTTCGATAGCAGCTTGGCGGTGAGGGCCGGTGGAAGTGACTTGGACTGAAGCGGCATGAATCCCGCTCCCCCAGCCGCAGCCGGCATCTCGAGGATCGCGTCCCAAGGGAGCCCCGGTGCTGCGCCGTGGTTCGGCATGTTAACGGAGAAAACGCGCCGCTGATCGAGCAACAGGGACTGCATGATTTCAACCAACTGTTCTGACTCGCCCGGCACGTTATCAAAGTACGATTCCGGAAGTGGATCAGGAGCCCGCGCCACCGCCAGCATCTCTTCGAACCAGGTATCGCCCAGGGCAATGCGGCCATCAATGGAGAACGCGTCAACTCCCAGCGTTCGTCCATAGTACTGGCCGTGCGGAAAACGCTCAGGATAGAACTCCGTGATATGGCGATCCATGGCGACCGGAAACACACCGTATCGCTCGAAGATCGACCAGGCTAGCGGGTCATCGGAATAGCGCGGCGCCCGTCCGGTGACTGAGTTCGGCCAGTCCGTCTTGTCGCGAATTTCCTGCCGTACCAGCGGGCGCTGTTCGGAGGCTTTCGCTTTCAGCATCGGCATGGCATCCTCGCCGTTGCAGCGGATGTCGGTAAGAAACGTGAGGTGATTGAGGCCCACGCCGAAGCTCGTGATGCTGCCTTCCTTTTTTCCGAGGAAGCTTGCCAGCACGCCCTCGACGTAATGCACACCGTGGCACAGGCCGATCACGGGTACGCCCGTCTTGACCCGGATCGCACGGCATACTGCTGTCATGGGGTTGGAGTAGTTGAAGAAGTAAGCTTGTGGACACAGCTCTTTGACGTCCTCGGCAATGGCCAGCATTTGCGGAATCATGCGCATGGCGCGCGAGATTCCACCCGGCATCATCGTGTCTCCCACCGGCTGGTAAATCTTGTGCTTGCGGGGCACGGTTACATCGAGCTCCCAGCCACGGCGTCCTCCCACGGCGATAGTGGTTACAACGAAATCGGCGCCGGTCAGGACCTCCCGCCGGTTCGTCGTTGACACGATCGGGAAATTGACGTTTTTCAACGTCAGCATTTTGCGAACGAGTCGATCCACTGCATCCAGTGTGACGGGATCGATGTCAACTAGCGCCAATTCCCAGCGGTCGGTCTGCCCGCTTAGAATCAGGTCCGCGACCAATCGCTGGGTGAAGACGGTACTGCCGGCTCCGATGAGCACGAGCTTGCAACGGTCTTTCAAAAGGTCTCCAAGTCAAGATAAAACGGATTCAATCTCAAGCCCACGCATGTGATGTTATCATGCGAAAGTTTGGGTGCAAGCGCTTTCATTGCGCCCGCAGTTCGCTCGTTACTTGGATTGCCCCGCGGCCAACGCGCCAGGATTGATGGCGTCGCTGGGAATGCCGCCGTTAAGAACTTCCAAGGCATTGCGAGCAGCCCGCAGGGCGGCCCCAACTTTGCCCCCACGGGTCAGTCCCGCCTGGTGGGGGGTGAGCACAACATTGTCGAGCGCGAAAAGTGGAGATTGCAATAACGGTTCGACCTCGAACACGTCGAGGCCCGCGCCCGCAATCTGTCCCTTGTGCAATGCCTCCAGTAAAGCGTCCTGATCGATCAGTTCTCCGCGCGCGATATTGATGAGGAAGGCCGACGGCTTCATCAAACTCAATTCTCGCTTGCCAATCATGTGACGCGTCTCTTTGGTGAGCGACGCGAACAGGCACACAATATCAGCGTGTGTGAGAACCTCGTCCAATGACGTGTACTCGATCCCGAACTCTTTCGCCAGCGCGGCGTCCGGGGTCCGCGTGTGTACCAGGAACCGTGCGCCGAAGGAGCGCGCGCGCTTGACGAATGCTTTGGCGATCTGGCCGAGCCCAATCACGCCCACCTTCGCGCCATGAACATCCATACTCGTTTGCGTGTGGCTAGCCCACAACCCGGCCCTGAGGGCGCGGTCGCCAGTTAAAATTTGTCGAACCACGCAGAGCATCAACCCCATCGCAAACTCGGCGCACTGCTCAGCGTTGACGCCTTTGACGTTGGTGACGAGCACACCTCGGCGTGTGGCCTCGTCTACATCTACATTGTCGGAGCCCGAGGTGTGCAGTGCGATGACTCGCAGGTTTGGCGCGAGCGATAACGCAGCGGAGTCGGTACCGATAACGCGGCCCATGATGACCGCGTGCGCCTCTTTCAAGGCAAGGTGATTGATCGGCGCGAGGTCAGTCCACGGTGTGAGGTCCGATACGCACGTAATGGTGTGACCTGACGCGTGCAGCATTGCAACAGCTTCAGGGATGGTATGAAAGCTATCTGATATGACGATGATGCGGGACGGTTCCATACTTTCCCTTCTAACTTCAAGAGCCGGTCCCCTCGAACCCATGCGCGCAATCCAGCCCGGATGCGCGTCTTTGTTTCCGTTCGGACAACCGCAATGGCTTCTGAGATTCGAGACGAGTTTACACTATGAAAGTGGTGAGCTGTGCTGCGCAACCAAACACGTTGGCTTGACTATTTCTTAAAGCGGCCTTAGCATCAGGCACCATTCGTGCTTCGACGAAACACCAATCAGATCGCCCGCAATCATTAGAAGTGCAGTGCCCGGACCATGGTGGCGAGTCGGATGTGGACGAGCCGAATCATAAAGTGCCCGCATCGCAAGAAGCGGCAACGCAAGGAAGGGCCACTGCGGAATGACCGAGAAGAAGAAGCTCAGGAGTCAATCGTGGTTCGGACGACAGGACAAAAATGGATTCTATTATCGTTCCTGGCTGAAGAACCGAGGCTTTCCGCAAGATCAGTTTGACGGCCGTCCCGTGATTGGGATCTGCAATACCTGGTCCGAGCTCACGCCTTGTAACACGCACTTCAAAACTATCGCCGATCACGTGCGGTGGGGCGTGCTCGAAGCGGGTGGTTTTCCGCTCGAGTTCCCCGTGATGTCATTGGGTGAAACCATGTTGCGCCCAACCGCTATGCTCTACCGCAACCTCGCTTCGATGGATGTCGAGGAATCCATACGCGCCAACCCGCTGGACGGCGTCGTGCTGCTCATGGGATGCGACAAGACTACACCTGCACTCCTGATGGGAGCCGCGAGCGTGGATGTCCCTACCATTGGCATCTCAGGCGGACCCATGCTGCGAGGTGTTTACAGGGGAACCCATATCGGCTCTGGAACAAATACTATCTCGATGAGTGAGCAACTTCGCTCTGGGGAGATCAGCCTTTCGGAATACCACGAGGCGGAAGCATGCATGCACCGCTCGCAAGGGCACTGCATGACAATGGGCACCGCTTCGACCATGGCCTGTCTGGTGGAAGCCCTCGGCATGGGCATGCCGGGGAACGCGGCAATTCCCGCAGTGGACGCGCGCCGCAACCTCCTTGCCCGCGAGGCTGGCCGTCGCATTGTTGAGATGGTGAAACAGGACGTCGTCATGTCGAAGATCGTGACGCGTCAGGCATTGGAAAATGCCGTGCGGGTCAATGCTGGCATCGGCGGATCTACCAACGCCGTCATCCATCTGATTGCCCTGGCGCGCCGCTGCGGGCTGGAGCTGAGCCTTGATGATTGGGATAACCTCGGGCGCGGAGTGCCTTGCCTGCTCGACATCATGCCGTCCGGAAATTTCCTCATGGAGGATTTCTTTGAGGCGGGCGGCTTGCCGGCCATCATTCGCGAGCTAGGCGAGCACAATTTGCTGCACAAGGACGCTCTCACCGTAAACGGGCGTTCCATTTGGGACAACAACCAGGACGCGCCCTGCTGGAATCGAGATGTCATCCACCAGTTCGACACACCGTTAAAGCCGAACGGTGGTATTGCAGTGCTGAAGGGGAACCTGGCGCCCGACGGGGCGGTCTTGAAGCCGTCGGCCGCGTCCCCTGCGTTGATCAAACATACCGGCCGGGCCGTGGTATTCGAGTCCATCGAGGATCTTCATGCGCGCATCAACGACGATGCGCTGGACATCGACGAGCATTGCGTCATGGTCCTGAAGAATTGCGGGCCGAAAGGATATCCGGGCATGGCGGAGGTGGGAAACCTTCCCCTCCCGCCCAAGATCTTGAAACGCGGCATCACCGACATGGTTCGTATCTCCGATGCGCGCATGTCGGGAACGGCCTATGGCACGGTGGTGCTGCACTGCGCTCCGGAGGCGGCGGTCGGCGGACCGTTGGCCTTTGTCCAGAACGGCGATCTGATCTCGCTCGATGTGGAGGCCCGCACTCTGTCACTTCTCGTGGACGACGCCGAACTCCAGCGGAGACGCGCGGCCTGGCAGCCCGCGCAGCCCCACGCGGCGCGCGGCTACGTCAAGCTTTATATCGACCATGTGTTGCAAGCCAACGAAGGTGCCGATCTCGATTTTCTGGTTGGCGGCAGTGGGTCCGACGTGCCCCGAGACAATTTCTAGGGACGGCGAGACAAATCCGCGTGCGTTCCCGCCTCGAACGCTGAAGTTCGAAGCGGGAACGGCTTCTCACGGAACCGGGCTGAATCTTCCTAGCCATGTTTCGCGCGGATGCGCTGAATGCGGAAGTTCGAAAACACAAAGTCGTATCCCGCAGCGTCAATTAAACGATCCGTCGTAGCATTCTCGCCATACGCCGGGCCGGTCAACGATGCGAACGCCCGCACTGGGTGACCCAGCTCCTTCTGCAACGTCCTCTGCGCTCCGATAATCTCCTCTTCTTGGGTAGCGGGTGGCAGGAGCGATAGCTGCGTATGCGAGCGCGAATGACTCGCGATCACGTGCTTCTTGTCCAGTTTGCGCATCTCATCCCAGGTGAGCGCGTAGCGGCCATCCGGATACTCGCGCGTGAGCATATCGATATCATGACTCAGTGCGAACGGCAGTTGATCTTTGGTGTCGGAATTCACAAATCCTGTGATGACGAAAAACCAGCCAAGAAAGCCGTGCTTTTCCACCAGCGGCACAAGCACGTCATAACCGTTGCGATAGCCCTCGTAGATTGACACAATCAGCCCAGGTTTGGACTTATGCCACTTGCCGGTAGTCAGGTATTTTTCGAGTTCGTCTTGATTCACGGAAGAGAAGAACTTGCTATAGTGCGCAAGCTCACGGTCGTATTGCTCTGCTTTCGCACGGGAGGCGTTGTGAAAATTGACCGCTCGGATGAGCGGGCGCGATGCCCACAACTGTTCGAGTTCCGCGGCGCGTTCGGCGAAGGTTGCTGTATCGCTCATTTTTCCTCCTTGGTTCCGCCATTGGTGAAGTCGCGGTCCGCCAACACCTCAATGAGCGGGGCCACATCCTTGGCTTGCGCGTCCGACCGGATGCGCTGAAACGCTTCGGCGTTGCGGTGTAGCGCGGATGCAAAAGCTGCGTTCAGCGCTGTCAACGTAACTTTCGCAGGCTTGTGGGCATCCTTGCTGGGCACTAAATTCTCGCAGGCCAGCAACACCGGGATGCCTTCTTCCGAGTAGACACGCGGTGCCAGGCGCGCGAGATCGGCACGCAAGCGGTCGTCAATTGTGGACTGAGGTTGTGGGCCAAAAGCAGCGAAGGTGTGGGTCCCCGATTGAAGCAGCCGCAGAGGGTTCGAAAGCGACCACGCCATTCCGTTGAACGCTGTAAAACCTATTGCAACGAGTGCTCCGCGACGATTCATCACAAAATAGCTCCTCCTTAGAATTTAACTCTCTGGAACGAAAAATCCTCGCCTCTAGGCCAGTCGTGTGGTGATCGTTTCGAGCCCGTGTCCGTGCGGCCCTGTTTCGCGAATCCGAAGCAAAATTGCGAACGCCAGACCGACGAATCCAAGCACAGAAAAAATCAACATGCCCAGCCTGTACCCTTCGAGATTGCCCAGACCCGCGTGCCCGTAGTCATTGGCTTTGCCAATCAACAGGTTCATTACAAAAAATCCGACTTGCTCAATCAGCGTCATTAGCGCGTACGCGGTGCCCAGTCGTTTCGGATCCACAATATAAGCCACGGAAGGCCACATCACTGCCGGAATTACTGAAAAGGCAATTCCCATCATGCACAGCGGTAGCAGAAGGGAAATGTTCGTGTATCCCATCAGCAGATAAACTGGCATCAGCAGGATGGAGGCGAACATCATGAAGAACGCGCGTTTTCCGACTCTGTCCGACAGCAGCCCGATCAGCGGGGTTGCTACCATCGCCGAAAGAGGCAGCAGGCTGTTGAACATTCCCGCGCGCTGGTGCGCCAGCACTCGCATCGCTTCGGAAGCGCCGATGCCGCCATGGTCCGTCAGAATCCTATTCGTGAGGAAGTCAATCGCAAACGTGCGAAACGGAAAAATCGCAGAATAAAACGTGAGGCAGAGTCCCACCACAAACCAGTAAGAGCGATTGAAGCGAAGAATCTGTCCGAAATCCAGGTTTTCGCTGGAGCTGCTCTTAGCCGGTTCATAACGACCCTGGGCCCGGTTTTCGAGCATCCAGTAAATTCCCGAGCAGAATACCGCCAGCACTCCAGCGCCGACCGCCAACAATAGTGGTCCTTGCCAACTGGGCTGGCCCGAGGGGCCATTGGGATAAAACACCTTGCTCGCCCAAGTCGGCGAATTGTCGGCCGCCACCGAAGCCATGCGGGATATCGTAATCTTGATTCCGAATGCGAAACTCAGCTCTTTGCCCTTAAACCACTTGGCGAGAACGGTGGTAGCCGCAACGATCAGGGACTCACCGCCGAGACCAAGGACAGTTCGGCCGGCAATCATCATGCCAGGCGAACCCTGTGCCGCGGTGAGCGCGGCTCCCAACAAACAAATCACGGCAAAGGCCGTGATCGCTTTTTTCGTTCCAATTCGGTCAATTACCAGCCCGCCAATGAGCAGGGTCAAAATCGCGGACACGCTATAAGCCGCGTTTAACCACCCGAATTGCGTGGCGGAAAAACCCAGCCTCTGAATAAAAATGCGTTCCAGCGGATTGATACTGTCGTAAATATAGTGGCCGCTGCCCATCGCCATGCTGACGAACAGCAGGACGATCCAGCGGTAAAGGCGAGACGGTTCCGGCCGGGTATTTTCGATTCGAGTAGTGGCAACCATCAAAGTACTCATCCTCAGACGACAAGCTTAGACCTGCGCCATCCGCACTTCGCCATTCCGGTCGTCAGTTACGATCCGCAGACCGAACTATTGCTGAGACGAAACGCTCACTTGATTTCGCAAAAGTCCCAGCCTTTCGATTTCGACTTCGGCGATGTCCCCGTGCTTCATGAAGATAGCAGGCTTGCGAAATGCCCCAACCCCGGACGGGGTACCGGTGGCGATAATGTCGCCAGGCTCTAACGTGATGGAGGCAGAAATATAGGACAAGAGTTCAGGAATCCGGAAGATCAGGTGTTTCGTGTTGGACTCCTGTAGAACTTGAGAATTCAACCGTCCGGTGATCCGTAAGTTATGGGGATCGACAACCTCGTCGCGAGTAGTGAGCCATGGTCCGGTCGGGCAGAATGTGTCGCAGGACTTTCCTCGCGTCCACTGTTTGTCCGCGAATTGCCAATTGCGGGTGGAGACGTCGTTGAGCGCCATATAGCCCGCCACGTATTGGTATGCCGAATCCGCCGTAATACCTTTGCCTCGTCGTCCAATCACGACTGCGAGTTCGGCCTCGGAATCCACCTGCATAGCTTCATCAGCAAAAACAATCTCGTCCTTTGGACCAGAAATTGAGTTGGGAAACTTCGCGAATATCAGGGGAGAGTCGGGAAGTTGAAACTCGGCTTCGCCCGCGTGATCCTCATAATTCAAGCCGACCGCGATAATCTTACCGGGCCTGGGAACAGGAGGGCCAAGTGCGACGGCTCGGATCGGCTTGCCCTGCACAGCATCGCGCGACTCATGCAAGAGTGTAGTCACAAATTGCTGTGCCTCCTCGCCGGCCTCCAAAAATAGCGCCATGCTCGCTAGAAACGGTGCGGTGCGGCCAGCGGCAAGCGCCAACTCCGGCAAATCCAAGACATTCTCGCGCCTCAATACTCCGAGCGTGGATACGTGATTCCTGCGCAGGCTGACAATCCGCATTCGACACTCCTAAGTGGGATCAAAAATCGACTCCGAGATGCATCCGCTCGGCGTTGTTCTGAGTTATGCAATGGATTGCAGAAAGGGCTTGCATAGTATCCCCCTGCATGATAACTTTTTGAGCCTGATGAGGCAATGCTGGAATTGACCAGCCTGTGAATGGGGATTCTACGATTCAGACTTCAAGAACACCAATCTTTGGTATTCGGGGACTTCGCCTAGAAACGCGCAGACGCTGCGCTCGCAAGCCATGCTCCGACATCTTTACTTTCGATACTACAATCCAAAGGGGGGATAGCCTGCGGGAAATCCCCCTTGCTTTTTGAGAGGCTATTTCATGACATCTATGTTTGCACGCGTCGGTCTCCGGTATGCGCCATGCCGTTTTGCCCTCGTCCTGTTGGGCGTTTTGCTAGGCAGTGGTGTCTTCGCGTCCGCACAATCGATTCTCGGCAGCGTCTCCGGGACCGTCAGCGATAGCTCTGGCGCCGCCATCCCCAACGCGAAAATTGTGCTCCACCGCACCGAAACCAACACAGATCGCACGGTGCAAGCGGATAGCTCCGGCAACTACACCGCAGTCAACGTGGAAGCGGGGACTTACGATATCACCACCACGGCGGCTGGCTTTTCGGCCAATCTGGGGAAGAGCGTGATCCTGACTGCCCGCCAGCAGCTCCGCTACGATGTGGTCCTGAGCGCGACCGCAGGCACGCAGACCGTTACCGTCGACGCCTCCGATGCGGGCGTGATCGACACTCAAACTTCGCAGATCTCCGCCTCGCTCTCGCCGAAGGCCGTACTGGACCTGCCGGCGAACTATCGCGGTGCAGGTTCTACCTCGCCCATTAACGTGATCCAGACGCTTCCCGGTGTGCAGCCGGACACCGTTGGCTATCCGCCTGCGCCCTCCACCCACCCTTCTCCGAGTCTCAAGTTTTCCATCCAGGGAGGTCTGCCCTCGCAAACCGAAGTTACGGTGGACGGCATCTCCGCGCAAAACCAAACCAACAACAACATCCAGGGCGATGCCTTTCCCTCTGCCGAATCGGTCTCTGAAATTCGCGTAGACGGAGTGAATAACAACGCCGAGTACGGCCAGCCCGGCGAGATCACCACGGTGACCAAGAGCGGAGTCAACCACATACACGGCTCCGCATATGAGTACTTGCAAAACCAGTTTCTGGATGCGATCCCTTACGGCACCAACCGCGCGAACAAACCGCACAAGGTCGCGAACGACTTCGGTGGCAGCATGGGCGGACCGGTGGTGATTCCGCATCTGTATAACGGCACCGACCACACATTTTTCTTCGCAGCTTATGAAGGGCTGCGCTATCCGCAATCCAACGTACTGCAAGCGAAGGTGCCCACAAACAGGATGAAGCAGGGGGATCTCTCGCAGGAAACCTCAACCGCGCTCGTCAACCCGTTCGCTGGGGGTACGTATGCCAACAACATGGTGCCCATCAACCCGAGTTCCGCAGCGTTTCTTCAGTTCTATCCCGACGCCAATGTGGACGCGAATCTGTCGCTGAA
>JAYTQD010000196.1:0-4495 GCA_043746935.1 Acidobacteriaceae bacterium
GGAGAACCACCAAATCATGATTCGAACACTATTTTGGGATGTCGGCGGCGTCCTATTGACCAATGCCTGGGACCGTACGCAGCGCGACGCCGCCATGGCAAAGTTTCAACTTGACCCAATCGAGTTTCAGGACCGTCACGAGATGGTGATCTCCTCATTTGAGCGCGGCAAGATTTCTCTCGAAGACTACCTCGACCGCACCGTCTTCTATCGCGCACGCTCGTTCACGCGCGATGCCATGAAGATGTACATGTACTCGCTGTCGCAGCCTCTGCCGGAAACCCTGGCATTAGCCCGGAGCATCGCGGCGTCGGGCAAATACCTAATGGCGACGATCAATAACGAATCCCGTGAGCTGAATGAGTACCGCATTGAAACCTACGGCCTACGGGACCTCTTCGCCTTCTTCGTAAGTTCCTGCTATGTGGGTTTACGCAAGCCGGAGAAAGATATCTACCGCGTGGCGCTGGAGATCTCCCAGCGCAAACCCGAGGAGTGCTGTTTCCTCGACGACCGTTCTTTGAATCTGGAGTGCGCGCAGCACTTGGGAATGCACACCATCCAAGTGCAGAACTCAAAGCAAGCGCGAGAAGAGTTGAGAAATTTGGGCGTCGAGGCCTAGGGAAAACAGTGGAGGCACGGGCGAGCACGCCCGTGCCTCCATCGAATCTCTTAGTTCGAATCCGGACGCCGCTTCAATGTTGGACGGTCGTCGTCAGCAGGTTTACCATCTTTGTCTTTGTCCTTGCTGGTCGAAGTCCTCCGCAGCGTCGGCTTCCCTTTTTCTTTGTCATCGGTAAGCTTCCGCCGGTTTTCCAGGGAAGCCAGACGCGCCTTAACGTCGTCAAACTCCGATGTCGTTACCGTGTACTGGGCCCGCGCCGGAAGAATTCTGGCGATTTCCTCTTGCGACTTGCCGATGCGATCCGGAGTCTGTGGGTGCGTGGAAAACGCCTTCGACAGCGTACCCGGCTTTTTCTTCTCCTTGGCCTGCAATTTTTCAAAGAAACTGAGGAAAGCCTGCGGATCGTATCCGCTCTTGTACATGTACTGCACGCCGAGATAGTCCGCTTCCGCCTCGAAACTGCGCGAAAAACTCAAAAAAGTCAGCGGAAGCGCCAAGCTGGCAGCCGACTGGATTCCATAGCCGATGCCTCCGCCAATGAAAATCAGCGGTATGCTGCCAATTTGCAGCCACTGCCCGCGCGTCATCTCGCGTGCCGCGTGGCGCGCCGCGACGTGGGCAATCTCGTGCGCCATCACCCCTGCCAGCTCCGCTTCTTCGTCGGCGGCCAAAATCAGGCCTGAGTTGACGTAGAAAAAGCCTCCGGGCAGCGCAAAAGCGTTCACTTCATCCGAATCCACGACCTTGATCGTGAAAGGAACTTTGGCATCGGAATTCCGGACCAAATTTTGGCCCAGCCGGTTCACATATTCGTTCACCACAGGATCTTGCACGAGCTTGACCGTGGCCTCAATCTGCTGGGAATACTGCTTGCCCATGCGGATCTCACTTTCGAGCGAATACCAGTTTCCTAGTCCGCGCTTACCCATCTCCCGATTGCCGATGGCTTCCACGTCGTCCCGGCTTCCCTCTTTCACGTCGACGTGCTCTTTCTGCGGGACCACATCGGGGAGGGCTGTGGTTTGGGCGTCCGCCGCAGGAACAGTGGCAACAGGTTTGGCCTCGGGCTGCTTAGCGTCGTCCTGCTTATCAGTAGCTGCGGGAACGGGCTTCGCGTCCGGGTGCTTGTCGTTCTGAGCACTGTCGTTCTGTGCAAGAACAAGCGGCACTGTGGTCAGGATGAGCAGACTCACCCACATTACGGCAGTAAGGCGGACTTTCATATTCTGAATTCCCCCGATCTACACTCCACGGATCGCTTTCAGCAAGCGTCCCCAGCTACGCTGATTATACGCCGCTCAAAGACGGACTAATCCCAGGAGGCTTAACCACTTGGACGCAAAAACCGGCTGTGGGGTTATCCCGGAAAGTGTAAATGGAGGCGCGGGCGTCCTCGACCGTGTAAGAGGGATGCTCGGAACAACAGCTCTAGAGTAAATTGGAATTGGCGCACGGGCGAGGACGCCCGTGCCTCCATCGAGATCTCAGCCTCAGTCGTAGTACTCAAGGCCCAAATGCGTAATCAGCTCCGCGCCCTTCAGGTGGCGCAGAGTGTTCTTCAGCTTCATGAGCTGAATGAACAGATCATGCTCCGGATAGAGCCCCGGAGCCGTCATTGGCGACTTGAGATAGAAACTGAGCCATTCCTGAATGCCGAGTCCGCAGAGCTGGGTGCAACGTTGCGCCAGGTCCATGAACAGGACAAGGTCCAGGACAATCGGCGCCGCTAGGATCGAATCTCGGCACAGGAAATCAACTTTAATCTGCATCGGGTACCCGAGCCAGCCGAAGATATCGATATTGTCCCAACCCTCTTTGTTATCACCGCGTGGCGGGTAATAGTTAATCGTTACTTTGTGGTAAATATCCTTGTACAAAGTGGGGTAAAGCTTGGGCTGTAGGATGTGCTCCAGTACGCTCAGCTTGGACTCTTCCTTGGTTTTGAACGAACCGGGATCATTCAGCACTTCCCCATCGCGATTGCCCAGGATGTTGGTCGAATACCAGCCACTGACGCCTAGCAAACGAGCCTTGAAACCGGGGGCCAAGATGGTCTTCATCAGCGTCTGCCCGGTCTTAAAATCCTTGCCGCAAATCGGCGCGTTGTTTTGGCGCGACAACTCGAGCATCACCGGCAAGTCCACCGTTAGGTTCGGCGCGCCATTGGCAAAGGGCACGCCTTCCATCAATGATGCGTATGCGTAAATCATCGAAGGAGCAATATTCTTGTCGCTCTTTCGCAGACCTTCCTCAAACGCCGCGACGGAGCTATGCACTTTCGACGGCTTCAGAAAGACTTCCGTCGATCCACACCAGATGGTAACCAGCCGGTTCGCCCCTGACTTTTTCTTGAACTGGCGAATGTCCTGGCGAAGCTGCTCCGCCAGGTCCATCTTGTTCTTGCCCTTTTTCACGTTCGGGCCGTCGAGCAATTTGACGTAGTTGCGGTCGAAGACAGCTTTTTGCGGCTTAATCTTCGAGAGAAACGGTTTGAGCTTGTCGAGCAGTCGTTGGTCCAGCACCCCAGCCTTACTGGCGGCCGTGTACATGTCGTCCTCGAAAATATCCCATCCGGTAAAGACCAGATCGTTCAGTCCCGCCAGAGAAACGAACTCGTTAATCTTGGGCGAAGTCCCGTCCGTGCGTTTCCCGACGCGGATCGTACCCATCTGGGTCAGCGACCCGATCGGCTCAGCCAAGCCCCTGCGTATGGCTTCAACGCCGGCAACAAACGTGGTGGCCACCGCGCCCATGCCTACAATCATGACGCCGAGCTTGCCTTTGGCGGGCGTGATGGTATTGGCAGCGCCTGAGGAATTCACGACTTCTGCAAGGGTTTGATGTGTCTTCTTTGCCGCTGGAGAGGATTTGCTGCGAGTGGCCATAGAGGGTCGGCTTTCTTGTTGCTTCAAAGAGATAAAGGCAAACGGAGATTCTCTCGTATTCGCCGGGGGGAATGCAACCGTCGAGGCGGCGAAATGCCAATCCTGAGCGGCTAATCCCGCTGAAACGTCAGCGAATGGATGCGAAGAACCTGCTCGTCAATTCCTACTTGCCATCCAAATCGACGCTCTTCAGAGGCACATCCCAATGCGAGAGCAAAATCTCAAAGCGGCGCTGCTCCTCGCGGGCATAGGTTTCCTGGTCAGGATAAAGCTGCTTCTTCATTGCGTCTTCGTCGAACGGATCGTTGGCCGCCGAAGAATTTTTGAAAACAATCGTGACCCGATAGTCCCAGCGTCCGTCTTCCGTGGCGTGGTAGCGGGGCATGTCCATCCAGACCTTCAACATGCGTCCTATTTCCACCTGCTTCTTCAGCAGCGGGTAGTGATTTTTCTTGAAGAGGCGCAGAAATTCGTCGGACGAACCCCACTTGGCTTTGTAGTAGTACTCGACAACGAAAGGCTTGTCGGACGGGGTTTGTGCGAGAACCGAGTGCGACGATAGGTACACTGCGGCGAATGCACAGGACAGCAACCAGCAACGGGCAATGTTCTTCATGTGAATTCTCCTATGAGGTCCGACGACGGTTGCGAACTATGCAACCCGAATACGATTCTGCCAGTGGGAATAGACAAAGTAGACGACGCCTACCACAAGCAATCCCCCGATGACCGCGTCGAACTTGTGAAAATACTGGCCTAGACTACGCCAATTTTCTCCCAGCTTCATCCCCAGATAAGCCAAGCCGAAACACCAAGGCCACGATCCGAGAAATGTATAGAGATGGAACCGGCCGCGTGACATGCGCGCAATCCCAGCGGGCAGCGCGATGAACGTGCGGACCACAGGCAGCAACCGCCCGACGAACACGGCAGCTTGCCCCCAGCGCTGAAAAAAATGGTCGGCCCAGTCCAGCTCGCGGCGACC
>JAYTQD010000197.1:0-11916 GCA_043746935.1 Acidobacteriaceae bacterium
AGTGCAAGCCGGTGGTTCCGTTGCCCGATCTCCGTCGCATGACCGAGTTCTTTCCCCGATCCGACTATTTGTTCCCTTTGAATCCATCATTCGAGCCGACGCTAGAACCACGGGACGCTATTAACGAAGCGACCTTTGGTGTTCTTCAAAAGTATCGCGCCAATAAACTACTTGAGCCGATTGGTACTGACCATATGTATTATGCCGCCAAGGAGAGTAAGCCTTGCTGCTTGACCCCATTGGGACGGCACTACTGGCACCAGATTAAGCAGAGGCGAGTTTGAGAATTGGTATCTCAGGTCATCAAGAACTGCCGGCTCTGGCAGAAGCATTTGCGCGTCGCGGCCTCATAGACTTACTCTCAGAGCGGAAGGTAGAAGTAGGAATCTCATCCCTCGCTGAAGGGGCCGATCAGCTGTTTTCCAGGGTGATTCTCGAAGCTGGAGTGTCACTCAAAGTGATTGTGCCGTGCGCGGAGTACGATCGTGCCTTCAGTGCCCCAGCGGCTTTGCATGGATACCGCGAACTGCTATCCCGGGCCAGCAATGTTGAATACCTGGCCTACAGTGAGCCAAGTGAGCGCGCTTTTTTGGCCGCTGGACATTGCATCGTCGATCAAGTTGATTTTCTTGTCGCAGTTTGGGATGGCCAACCGGCCAAAGGACTCGGCGGGACGGCAGACATTGTTGACTACGCCAGATCAACGGCCAAGTCGGTACTCGTGCTCTGGCCGCCTGGTGTATCACGCTAGGTCGCAGACTCGAACCTGCACATCGCCTCGAAACCCAGGAGTTTGATAGGTGACAGTCAGCATCCAGTACGAGTATGACGTGGCCCTCTCATACGCCTCCGAGGATGTAGCGTATGTGGAAGCAGTTGCCGAAGCGCTTCGACGCCAGTCGATCAAAGTCTTCTTCGACCGATTCCAGGATATCGAGATCGACCTACTGGGCCGAAACCTCGTCGACGAACTCTCCAAGGTCTATCAATACAAGGCACGTTTGTGCGTGCTCTTCATCTCTCATGCGTATAGCCGTAAGCCCTATACCCGGCTTGAGCGTCAAGCAGCACAGGCTCGGGTGATCGAAGAAAATGGTGATACCCCGTATATCATTCCCGTTCGCATCGATGAAACACCGATTCCTGGGCTCTTTTCCACCGTGGTGTACGCGCCTGCGAAGCTGCCTGAATCGCTTGCCGCAACAATTGCTGCAAAGCTCAGGTCATTCGAGACGGCCGGACACAAGCTTGCTGGCCTTGGACGAAGCGATGCGGTCCTTGTTCGATTCAACACATTGCTCGACTTCGACCATGAAACGTTCGAGTCCACGCTTCAACGTGTCTCTCACTGGGCACCAGGAGCGATCGCGGAGGTAGCAATCGAGGTTAGGCTTCCCGCAGAACTGGAGGTGGCCGGAACTCTCGCCCGCAGTTTTCGCCAGAGTGAGGCGTGGCAATCATCTGCAATCGGCGAAAGTGCGCACCGTCAGTGGGACCAGATCCAGAATGAACTGGGGCCCGCACTATTGGACGGACTCGCCAGCGGGGTCCGCCTGCTACTTCGTCGCTATCGGAACTATCCGGATCGACTCCGGACGGTGATTCGTCTTTGGACTCTGTCGGCTGTGGTCTCGCGCTGCCGGCTGCTCGACGCATCAAGACTGATAGGCCAACCGCCCTACTCATGGAGCGCGTCCTTCGCACATTTCGCTGCCGAATGGAGCCAGTCCATACTGAACGGCCTTACTTACATTTCATCGACTGACGGCGATGAGCAATTCTTTTGGATCGACGCGGATTTGTGGCATGACAGGGAAATGCTGGGGCGTCGTTATCGAGTCTTTCTGCCGTCGAGTCTGTGTCTCGACCCTCGAACCGGAGCGCGAAGAGAACCCAAGATAGATCAGGCAGCCTTCGACAAGTTTGTCGCGTGTCAGCTAGTTGAGGCGCATCTCAACGACGAAAACGAGTCAGCTTTCCCTTGGACTGCTGTGGACCATTCAACGGACATGACTATCTCCCTGCGGGGAGAAGTAGCGTTCGAGACCGATCACTTCTCTCGAACCGTGGTGAGCAACTTCGATGGTGAAAGCCTAGTTGGTTCCGTGCGCCGCCTTCGAAAACACATTCTTGCCACTGCTGCAGGCGCCGAAGTTGATGCGTCCAGAAGGAAGCTCTACCTTGTTGGTCTGCATGGGCTGTTAGGCACAACAGACGGACTGCGCCGCGCCGCATTAGACGAGTAGATCAACTATTGGGTGCGGAACTGGATGCTCTTTGCATTCGTATGCTGCGCCAGCCACCTGCCTGCTACATCCACCGTATTAACTGTTTGCGCGCCGAATTTCGCCAACTATCCAAAGGCCTGGCAAGCACTACAGAGCAACGACCGCGTCGAACAATGCCTTCGCAACCTCTTGGTCAGACAAGTACCCGCTGATGCCGTGGCGGTTTGGTGTTGGATTGTCAACATCGCGCTTGTTTGTGATCTGTGGGTCGAGTGGGAAGTGATCTGCATCTAGCGGATACAAAGCCACAACGTCACGCTCATCCAACACGTTGAGCCACCGGCCAACGCAAGTCGGATGACGGTTTGGCGCAAGTTTCTTCCGAATAGCCGTCACCGCCAAGGGCGAACCGATCGTCACAAAAAGCGGCACCTTCCAGCGCTGAGCGGCTCCTTCTCGGCGAAGTAGGTTGTAAGCCACTACGGTTCCTAGGGAATGTGCGACAAGAACGGTTGGCACATCTGGAAGCAGGGCTTGTCGAACCCCAGTCTCGATTTCGTCGCGAATCCCGATGTTGTCCAAGTACTGATAGACATCGTTTGTCGCGAGCGCGATTGACGCACCGCTTGCCAACGGTACCCGCTGGTCAATGACCTTCAAAACGCCCTGCAGCCACTCCCAGTTCAGCGGTCCTCGTTGCACTACATCAACTCCCGCCGCCTGCGCGAGATCGGCATCGGTGATGCCTTGCTTGCGCTGAACTTCCAGGATTACTTCGCGAACGAACGCCTGTTGTTCACGGTCGGCGTCGTCCCCCTTGACAATGACCGCCGCTGCCTCCCCGGCCGTCTTTCCCTGGGCAAGGTCGTATAGCGTCTGACCGTAGTAAGGAAAACGAATATCGGTGTCAGAGATTGGCATCGACAACCCGCTCTTCGCCAACCCCGACAGCCACGCATCCACCCACTCGGCCTTAAGTGCGGCAGCATCCTTGTTTTCTTGTGCACGGCCATGCACAAAGACCAATTGCTTCATCGGCGAATCTCCCCGTTGTGAAAGGCTTTGACCAGAGCTTGCGTGCCAGTCGGATCGAACAGTGTCCAAAGCGACGGGCGCAAGTGGCGCTGCAAGTTGGCCAGGGCATCTGTCATTGGCGCACGAAACGCTGACAACAATGACCAACCTTGCGACAACAATGGCACTGGCGGCACCAAACTGCCGCCGCTTTGCGCCTTCAGCAGACTGTCATCGGCGGCCAGCAATGCAACGTCGAAGAATGTAATGCCAAGGTCGTCTCGAAGGAACGTTTGCATCTCGCGTATGCGATCCCGGCGACCCTGTTCATGGTAAGCGTAGGCTGCGTACAGCGACATCGACGGATCGATCGACTTAGCTACTTGCATGCTTCTTGCGAGTTGCAATGCGTTATCCCCTACTAGTCGAAAGACGCCCAGGCCAGCTGCCGCAGCAATCGATGAACGCAGCGAGCGAAGCTCATCGCGACGGACCGAGTAGTCGGGCCATCTCGGACTCAAGTCGGACGGCTCGTATGCCACGTTTACGAGTTCGCCGCCCTCGAACGTCAGTTCGGCAAGAAACTCGGGAATGGCAGGTAGCAGCACTCCACAGCCGTCACTCAACTCAAGCAGCACGCTCACCGCGCCTGCCTGAAGACTCATGCGTACCAGTGACCCCTGCTCTTTGTCTAACACCTCATACCCGGCGCTGGGACTGTGCACCGCTCGAACTTGAGCGCCTCGTAGCTTAAAACCGCAGCCAGTTTCAAAATGCGTAGGGCCGAAGGTAGCTGCCAAGGTGCTTGTCGTCGAGCGAAGGAGCGCAGACCCGGAACCCGACCCGCTCTCGGGCTCAACTAGCAATCTGTCAAAGTGACCGAGATTGCCTGAAAGCGCAGTCGACAGCAGTTCTTCCGCGGTGTCCAAGGCCGTGACGGCGCGTGCCGCTGCATCTGGGCTTCCGGTACCTGCGCTGCGCGCAAGACGCGGCAGAAACTCGTTCGGGATCCGAGACATCCACGCATCACGCGAAACGATACGAGCGACAGGCGTCTGGTTAATGGTTGGCGTCTTTCCCAATTTGGCCTTCAGGCGCGACGGCACCAGCGCCAACAGTTCATCTGCTAGCTTCCAAGAACGTACAAGCCCAAACGTGGCGCCGTCCTCTACAACACGTTCCAGCACCGCCGCGTTCTGGCCGTTCAAGCACTCCAAGAGCACCTCGGTGTACAACGCCGAGAAGGCAAGCGTCGATTCCGCTGCGTCGCGTACTTCGAGAGATGGCTTGCCGCGTGCACACGAAAAGAACGCGTCGACGGGGCGCTCCATTCCGTCCACTGGGTCGTTGGGGAAGATCTCCGTGCCCGACATCCCCAATGCCTGAATACCTTCAGCGGCAGTGCGGCAGGCGTCAGACACCACAACGATGTGCCCGACACCGCAATAGCGTGCCAGCTGGATGCTACCTTCGACGTTCACAGCCTCGCCAGCCTTGCCGGGTGCGTCCGACAGCAGCCAGTAGTCCCCTCGGTTGTTGACGCCATGGCCAGAAAAATAGATGACGAGTTGATCCAATGATCGGGGCTCGACTAGCCGTTCAATGGCGTCAACGATCTGGTGCGCGCGGACCTTGCCTACTTGGTCCGTAAGAACAACGAGCCGATCGCCTTCAATTCCCTGTGTCGCTGCCCAAGATCGCATCCCTCCGATTCCGGACTGCACAGCCTGCAGCTCAGGCAGGTGGCCCGTCTTGCTCACGCCGATCAACACCGCAGCTCGCTGCACGTCACCTCCCCGCACTGCTACCGGCGCACTCTACAGCCAATCGGCGCGCACGCACGCATCATCGATGCACGCTTGCTCGAACGTCGCCCACCAAGCACGTCGCCCTCTGTTGACCGCACACCGGCTTGCACGTGCCGCCGCCGCCATATGACAACCACTCCCCCGCCGAGATACTTCGTCCGGCAATCGAACATGCCAGCTCAACCAACGACTCCGGCCTGAGGTCATACATGCGTATCGAGCCATCAGTGTAGAGAGCGGCCACTTGGTCGCTTGTCGGTGAAACTGCAAGATCAGAAACCTGCTCGATGCCGGGGCGAGGGAGCGCCTCCCCAATTGGCCGATAGCTTTCCATGTCCCAGATCACCACCGTCCCATCTCGTCCGCCGCTCGCCATTCGCGTGCCGCTGGGGTTGAACGCAATTCGTGTGACACCCGCAGTGTGTGCTGTGCGTGCAGGCACCAATTCCTTTCTCGTTGCAGTGTCGACAAATCGTGTGCGTCCTTCCGAGGTTCCCACGACAAGCGCGTGAGAATCGGGCGAAAAAAACAGTGCCCCAATCCACCCGTCCGAGCCTTCCTCAAGCCCTGGGATCGGATCACAATGCGCAGCCCGGCAAAGACGAACCTCCCGCGCAGTGGCGTATGCCCATTGCTTCCCGTCTGCCGCCAGCGCAAACGTTGAGGCGCCGTTCAATTCGCCAGTCGCTGATTCGCCATCAATGCAGCGGTTGGAATCGCAAATCATGCGACTTCCGCCACGACGAACTTGCCAGGCACCCCGCGACTCTGGGCCCTGCCAGACGCTCATGCCCTGAGGCGCACCCGCTGACGCATCAGCGTTTTGGCGTGACCTTATCGGGTCGCAACGAATCGAGTCGCAGGACCATTGAGCTAAGTCCGCAGAGTGGACGATGACGCTACGACTCATCGGCTTCAGAGCCAGAATCTGCGAGTGAACTGGATCCCAAGGCGCTCGCCGCTCGACCAGACGCGACAACGTTCGCGTATTCCAAACAGTGACCAAGTCACGTACCCCGAATAGCATCTCACCACTTGAGTCGAACACGATCCGCCAAGGCGAATGACTTACTTCCAGCTTGACAGCCAATGCTTCCTGCGACACGTTAAACACCGACAACGTCCCGTCTGGATAGCCAACAATGATCAGCCCTACGTCATGGGCCGACGCCAAAGCGGTCGCGGAATGCTGTGAGGCCGGGCCGATTAGGTGTTGGTTGGCCAACTGGCCCTCAGACAACGTAGCCAGCCATGGAGCACCAGAGGCGGACAGCATCGCAAGTACCGGGCTTCCTCCGACCAAAGAAAGTCTTGACCATGCGCCCTGCTGCACTTCCGCGGAGCGTCGCGCTGGCGCGTCAGACTCGCTCTGAACTCGAAGTACCCGAATGCCGCCGCTGGCGCCGCCCGCGTAATACAGAGACTTGCTCTCGTGATCAAACGCTAAGCTGGTCGCGTCAGCTTCGGTGGAGATCGAACCACCGTCCTGAAAATCATCGTTGCTGTGCCAAAGCCTGATGACGCCACCGCCATGCGAAGATGCAAGCCATCGACCGTCGCGGCTGCGAGCAAGGCCTAGCACTCCAAGGCGGTGGTACTCACGCGTACTGTCGAACGGAATCCCAAACACGGAGCTTCGCTGATCAGTCTCAGTTGAGAATGCTTGGAGACGCCCGTCTGACCATCCTGCCACCAAATTCTTGCCATCTGGCGCGAAGAGAATCACACTGACAAAGGGACGGAGCGCACCCGATATTGGAAATGCAGAGTTCGAAACGTTGAGAGCTCGACGGGCGCCTATGCGGCTTCCCACTATCCGAACCAGATCGAGCGCCCCGTCTGAGTAGCCAACCGCCGCCCAACCCGCGTCGTTCGATAGTGCCGTCGCGGTTGCCCCGGAATAGCCTCTGCCAGAAGGACCTTGCTCCGCGAGCAGTCGTGAAGAGCCTTTCGTGAGCTGCCAAAGGAGCAACGTGCCATCTGAGTACCCAGCCAGTGCCAATTGGCCATTGGCGCTCAGGCCCGCTCCGACGACAGCACGAGTTCGTTGGGGCGAAGGGGAATACAAAACTCGCACCAAGCTGCGGACCTCCAGTAGTGCCGACGAAAGTGCGCCGCGGGCTTCATCGTTCGAATCTCGACGCCATGATTCGACCGCAAGCAACAGCCGCTGATCCGGCGCGAGCGTCGCCGTTCGCGACGTGATTGCTAGGGCTCTGCTGTCGGCCAGAAGTCCTCGCCTTTCAGCCATAGCCGCTTGTTCTTCGGCACGACGCGCGTTCTCGACGGCTCGCTTTTCCTCCACCTGCAGCTGTCGTGTGACCTCTTCCTTCCTCGCGCGCTCCGACTCCGCGGCACTTGCCGCGGTCTTGGCGGCCTGGGCCTGATGCTTCGCTTCTACGGTAGCCGTCGCCGCAGCGACTCGCTCGTCGTTGGCGATCTTCGCCGACAGAAGACTGACCCCAGCCAAGACACTGCTTCCGACCGCAAACGCTCCGAATAACGTCCGGATGCGACGCGAGCGGCGTCGGAACTGAAAGGTGTTGATGAGTCGATCGAGCACTGCTGCGCTGGGAGCCCCTTGCGCCAGTGACTCGGTTTCCTCGTTTGAGCGAGCCAAGCCGCGGACACGGTCCCACCAAGGCGCCGTCTCAATGGTCCCGCTGAAATCTATCGGAGTGATCGGGCGCCCTGTTTCCGAAAACAGAGCTACTTCAAGAGCCACCGCTTTGGAACGCGTTGCCGCTAATGAGCCAACTACGATCTGAGTCGATGCACGTAGCAGCGCCCGTCGCACTGGCATCGGAATATCCGCGTCAACAATCGGCTGCCACTGATCCAGATAGCACGTATAGCCCGCACCGACCAGCCGATTGGCAAGGGCCGCCGCGTACGCGGCTCCGTCTGCACGCCCATACGTTATGAAGAAGTCATCCCCGAAGACATAGCGCAGAGCGGGACGCAAGATGCGTCGTGCTACGGTCTCATCGCCGTTGGAACTTTGATCGCGCATGAACATATTTTCCCGACTCATTGCCTGCGTTCGGTGATCCTGGCCCGCACAATTTATCCCGCCTATTGCAGCAGCGGTAGATCAATGTAGTGATCGGGAATGCCAATTTGCATTAGATTGGCGGAAGCAAACTCCGCATAACGCCTTGTTGCCGCGTCGCCTCGGCTTAGAAATACATTCAATGCAGAAGCCACGATTTTCCGCACAGAATCCATATCCATGTTGGCCCGCGCCAGGAGTGCGAATGGGCCATTTAACACGTACTCCCAAAAAGCCAAGAAGTCAGTGATAGTCACGCCGATATTGGGCTCCACGCCGCGAGCGTCGTCTCGGCGATCTGCTGCCGTTTGCAGATACGTTACGTACGCTGGGACCACTTCTTCTAGGGCATGCTTCAAGGCGTCAAATTCCATTGACTCGATTTCGTGGGCCAATGAAGAGTCTTGTGCATGGTCACGATGACTGCGGCGTACACGGAACGTGGAGCCAAGCACGTCCTTTAGAGTCGACGAGAACAGCTCTAATGCCAACGCGGGGGTTGCATGAATGCCTGCTCGGGCATCCGGCGCGCACAATCCGAGGTGTACTGCGTAGGCAGGCGCCGCGTGGCCCAAACTACCGGCCACAAAGCGCTCGGCGAGGAGCTTGAAGGCTCTTGCAGCAAGAGCAATTCGCTCATGGCTTGGCAGTAGATTGAGGAGCTTGGCTGGCGAACGACCTTCTTCATGCCATCGCGCAAGCTGCATGTGCTCGCAGACAGTTGCCAGCGGCGATACAAGTGCCGGTCCGTTTCCCCCTACGCGTTTGAAAGTAGGGTTTCTAGCCAAGTGCTCTAACCAATCGCTTCCGCCAATCGAGTAGAAGTGATTTTGGGACTCCTCATCAAGCAGGCAAAAGCCGGCTTCACTTGCAATCCACTGCGCTCGCTCAAGCATCTGGCAAACGAAGTACCGGTTGCTAGCGCAGGACAGCACGACCAATTGTTCCCACATCAAGCGATTGGCGAGTTCCGTTCGCGTCGCCTCTCCTGTCTTATCGAAGAGGATTAGATCGAATAGCACTCGCTGGAACGGAAACGCATCGACCTCCACTTGATCTGAAAATGCCGCCTCAAGAAAGGTCTCCTTGCTCAGGGCCATAGTTGCCTTGGCCTCTCCCTGGCGAATCGTCAGCGACGCCTCATGGTCAGCCTTGCTCTCGCTTGAGCTAAGGCGCTCAACAATCCAAGAGCAGATGGTGCCGATCGCTTCGAATTGCTTCAGCACGTCCGTGTCGAGCTGATGTTTCGCGGCGTTGATGGCTACTGTGGCTGAGTGCCAGTACCGTTGGGCCAACTTTGGAGTGTTGATTTTGAGCATGCAACATCTTCGGCGCTCCTCAATGAATCTGGCAATAGACTGAATTCCCTCGGTGCTATCGCATTGAAAAGTGGGACTCCCCCCGAGAATATCCGGGACGGCGCTTGATGGGCTCTCGTAAGCAACGAGTACCTGGGTGAGGCCAAGCGCCTGCTCAGCGGCCAGCCCTTGCTCGTACTCGGCGCAACACCAGGCTGAGTTGCGGAAACCAGTTGCCACGTAGACGATGATGAATCGTGCTTTGGCCCAAGCCTTTGCAAGCTGACGCTCCAGCGGGATCAAAGGTACGTAGTAGTAGCGCTCATCGATCCAACCGTGAAGGCCCAACGATTCAAGGCGCTGGAGGAGATTCGCCGCGCCCTCACGCTGTTCCTGGTTGTAGCTAACCACAAAATCGAAAGGCAGTTCGGCAGAGACTGTCTGCATCTGTCGCTCCGAATGGAAGTTTAAAAGTCTCGCCCTCCGGGACTCGCGGATTGGCTCAGCTGCTAGGCCGCTCAATCCGATTTGTAGTGACTACCTGGCATCCCCGGTCGAGACATACGATGACATTTGAAATCCAACGTTGGCAAACATGAATGCAGGGTCTTCAGACGCCACCTCCCAAGGGGGCAACTCTGGAAACAAGGCTTGTACGATAAGCGCAATTGCGTCAGCATTTGACTTTGGCTGTCGGGCGACCACCGACGCCCTGGTCGACTCTCGTTCATTGCTGAAGAATCGGAAAAATCCGCCTTGTGGACTGTAGTCTGGCAGTTCCAAGAGCCCGCGTAGCGCATCCTGCGCTGCCTTCCACTCGCCGGAATAAGACCTTTTGTCGATTGTCGGCGGCATGAAAATGCAACACTTGCGGAGGTGTCCTCGCTCGACGAGTTCCTTAATCTCCCATAGAGTCCCGAGGTGAGCTGACGGAACGACCATACATATGGTTGATGCGTCCATCAGTAAGGCGACGGCATGACGCCAGTCCCCCTCTTCGGTAGGTAGACGACCGGCTCCCATGGCTTCCCCTGGACGGCCAAGAGCGAGAAGGGTACCTGCATCACGCAAGGCTCGTTCGATCAATGATTCCAGCTCAGCATTTTGTTCAAAGAGCGATGGCCCCTCACCGACTCCGACGCCAAATGAAAACATCGGCATCTCCGTGCGACGCCATTGCTGCGTTTGGGCGTCATGCTCTTCGCGAATGGCGGTGCCGTCGGCTGCGTCCAGAACTTTTCCGTCGCCAACGCCAAGTTGCCCTGTGATGTCGAATGGTCGGAGATAGAGGAATATCTGGCCTTCAACCGGTTCCTGACTAGCGGCAAGAACATTCTTGTAAACGCGTGCGCTCGCTCTATCGCGGGCGCGTTGCTGATCCTCCGCCGCGGCAATTGTCATGCCTTCAATCGTCATCCGAAACGCTCGACGCGTGAGGCCAAACGCAATCAGTGCCAAGACCGGATTGCTTTCCCAACCCCAGACCGAGGCTTCGATAGTCACCAAGCTTCGTGGCGCGGCAAACAAGAGCCGTGGCTCTCGCGTGAGAGTCGGACCCATTGCCGCAAACGCGTCAAAGGCAATCAAAAACAAGCAAGCAACAACAAAAGTCCAGGGCTTGTTCCGAAGCAGATAGAGTACGAGAAGCGCACCTGTGATGCCTAGCAAGAGGCGAATCGCTAGTGGTAGAAGTACCATCAGCCGGCCAACACCGAAGCCAACAGCCTCAAATGCTGAGTCAGCTACGGCCTTGCAGTACCGCCACGCCAACAGTGCCCCTGCCAAAATCGCAGCGATCAGCATGCGAAACGCAGATGGAGATTCGGACGCGGCGACGGAGCCCAGGACAAATGTGGTCATTGCGTTGGAGCGTGCAACTCCCAGTCGACCGGTGAACCGACTCGCAACGTAGCGGAAGAACGAAGGGCGCCCTCGCCCAGGGACCATACACCCTCCCGTACTCAAGTGAACCTCTATTGATGCATAACTCGCCGAGCCGGAAACGCTCTCCTGCGACCGATCGTAGCCCCACATCCGCCTGCAACGCCACAGGCCGCGACATCAACATTAACTACGTCGGTTCAGCTTGACCCCGTTCCAACGTGGTTGGGACAGTGGACGGTGCTCCAAGAAGGCATGTGGCGCGCGTCGCTGCCGCAGGACCTGCTCACGCCAATCGTCCGGCTGGAGGAGCAGTCGGTCATGTTGGGCGTCTATTGCGCATGCCCGAGGAAGACAGCGTCCGCCTCCGCTTTGGAGACCTGGCCTTCAATTGCTTCCGCCAGACCCTTGGACCAGGTCACGCCGTCCTCAGAACGCTCTCCGCAACTGCGGGTCCAAACCGAAGCCAACCGGGCATGCACCAACCGAAGTTGGTAGGAGGTAGCGGAGACGAAAGTCAGCTAAGCTCTTGATTTTATTGAGTTCTGCTGTGAACTTGAAAACTGCCGACGGGGTAACCCGTCCGTGAGTTCGAATCTCACCGCTTCCGCCAGTTCATCGTTTTTCTGCGGTCC
>JAYTQD010000198.1:0-11886 GCA_043746935.1 Acidobacteriaceae bacterium
AATTCATTCAAATCAAAATGGGGGCCGGAAAATTCCGGCCACCTAATTTTCTTGCATCTGTCATCCCATCAACGTGCCGAATACAGGGTACGCGCAGCTTGTGGGATATCTGTAGCCCGCTGTGGAGGAAGGGGCTTTACCTTAGTTCTCCTCTTTCGGGAAGCCTCCCAAAGATCACGCTGTAATTGCAGGCGGAGCCAGAAGTCCGCATCCGTGTTGAACGCTTCCGATATCCGTAGAGCCATGTCGGCGGAGATTCCAGCTTTGCCGTTTAACACACGGGAAAGCGCGGGACGCGTAACTCCGAGATGCTTGGCAACATCGGTCACCGTGCGGCCAGCAAGATAGTTGGCGAGAATCTTTCCTGGATGCGCGGGGTTGTGCATCAGCATAATCAAACTCCCTTCCGTCAGTGGTAATCCAGATAATCGACGAAGATGGCGTCTTCACCCTCAAACGTGAAAGTTAGTCTCCAATTCCCGTTTTAGCGGCTGGAGAACAGATGCCCCAGCTTTTCCTTCTTGGTCTTGAGGTAGTCCTCAGCGTGGGTCTGTGGCTCGACTTCGCACGGGACACGCTCGACGACGGTGACGCCTGCGGTTTCCAGGGCGGCGATCTTGTCGGGATTGTTGGACAGCAGACGCACCCGGTTCACACCCAGCGCCTTCAAAATTCCCGCGGGAAGCTCGAAGCCGCGGTGGTCGGCTTTGAAGCCAAGCTTTTCGTTGGCTTCGACGGTGTCGAGGCCTTGGTCTTGTAGTGCGTAGGCTTGCAGCTTGGCCATCAGTCCAATGCCCCGCCCCTCCTGCTGCTCGTACAGCAGGATGCCCGCGCCAGCCTCAGAGATGAGGCTCAGCGCCATCTCCAGCTGCTGGCGGCAATCGCAGCGCAGAGAATCGAAGACATCGCCCGTCAGGCACTGCGAATGAATTCGAACCAGCGGCGGAGCCGTGTGTACATCGCCCAAGACCAGGGCTACAGCTTCTTCGGTGCGCGCAGGGTTTTCGAACTCGCCGACAAAGCCGTGGATGCGAAAATGCGCCCAGCGCGTAGGAAAATCAGCTTCAGCGACGCGGCGAATGATTGGCGGTTGGGTCACAGCTCTATTATAGCGGCGCGTCTTCGACCTCGGTTGCGCGAGAGGTTTGGTGTCCAGCGCGGAACGCTGGTAGAATCTAGTTAAGTAGTTGAAAACCCTTCCCGATTGTGGGGCTATAGCTCAGCTGGGAGAGCGCGTCGTTCGCAATGACGAGGCCGTCGGTTCGATCCCGACTAGCTCCACCATTTAAACACCCCAGTAAATCGGTAATTTTGGTAGCATCCAGCAGAAATTGTACCCATCGCAGGCAGACTCTACTCCGCATCTTGCGCGCATCGGAATCCCACAGCAGCAGAGCGATCCAGGCTTGGAGCCATGAGCAGATACTTCCCATGCTCGGTCAGCTTATAAGCTTGGGGAAAGTACCAGATCGCTCCCTGCGGCTGGTAGTAGCTGCCGCCTTTGAGGATGGCGGCGCGGGTGTGCTCATCGCGAAACTCATCCGTCCATTGCCAGACGTTGCCCACCAGGTCGGCAACACCGAACGGGCTAGCGCCCTTCGGATAAGCGCTTACGGCGGTTGGCTCCCGCATCTGGCGACGTTTTTCCGGTGCCGGAACTGCGGAGGCATCCCACTCCGTTCCCCACGGATACAGGCGGCCGTCAGTCCCCTGCGCCGCATACTGCCATTCCCATTCATGGGGCAAGCGCTTCCCCGCCCATGCCGCATAAGCTCGAGCATCCTCAATCGAGACCCAGGTAACGGGCTTGTTGTCCCACCCCAGCGGATAGTTTCCGTTTTTCCAATCCTTCAGAAAGTTGTGCTCATCGGCTGGACGGTAGTGGGTCGTGTCCAGAAACTCCTTGAACTCCGCGTTGGTGACGGGATACCGGTCAAGATAGAACGACTTGATGTGGATACTATGGCGGTGATAGCGGCGAGGCGAATCTTCCCAGGGGTACTGGACATCCACTCCTAGCGTGTTGGAGCCCTCGATTTCAATTCCTTCAACTTGGAACAAGAAATCCACTGCGGGAATCGGCACCATCCCTGGAGGGGCTGGTTTCGTGGGCGCGATGTCGACGAGCTGCTGAGGAAGAAATGTCCATTCGTGGGAATAGCTGCTCAGAGGCCGCGAGGAAGCTGCCGCTTCGGCAACGGCTCGTTTCAGGCCTTCCGGAAGCGGCGCCGCAGTCGCAAGCACCGAACCAAAACCTTTCGCTTCCAGTTCAAAATTAAGGATTGCAGAGTCTCCATCCCGCTCCGGCTTCAACGCAACCCCGTGCCAGAGATCGTAATACTGCATTCCCTCGGTCCACGGAACGCGAAGCTGATGGCCACCGACATCGAAGGGATTGCGGTTGATGACGGTCCATACGGTACGCTCGGTTCCCATGAATTTGCTGGCGAAAACTCCCGGCCACAAGGTCAGCGTGTGCGGTTCCCAGTCTGGACTAATCAGCAGATCGGCGGTGGCCCTCTCGATCCGGCTCACGCGCCGCAAGGCTTCCGCATCGCGGGGCGTGACTTGATTCCAGATTCCCCAAATATTTTCCCAGCTCACATAGCCGATTCCGTTGAAAAAAGATTCCTGCAAGTCTTCTGTTTTGTCGTGTGCCCAGCGGTCGGTCATGTTCACCATGTGGCGGTGCTCCAGCCATTTGTAGCGGCTCACTCCGGGCACGAAGTGGTAGTCCCAAAATCCCCACGTCAGGTTGTTCCATTGCACGGCTTCATCCGAAGGCCCACCTTCGGGCTCCAGCGCGATGGGATGTCCAGTCTCGTCAGAAGCGACGCGGAAAGCGCGTGGCACTCCTTCCAACGTATCGCCATTGATCCCATCCGCGCCGATTTCCGCCAGCGCCTGTGCCGTCGCCACCCAGTCCGGCATCCCCGAATCCCGAGTCCCCTGATCCCAGGGCAAGACCGGGAATAGCACGCGTACGTTCCGCCGATGGAAATCGTTGACCATATGCTTCAGCGCTTCCACGCCTCCGGGCAGATCCCGCAGCAGGTCGAACTGATTTCGGTTATCGACCCCCAGATTCGGATACGGATGCCAGATCAGCACGCTGTCAATGCCGCCGTAGCGCTGATCCAGGTCATTCAAGTACCGGTCCACGGTGTAGCGGCGAGCCGCTGGATCGTAGAAGTACCGCTCATGGACCATCATTTGAGGCTGTATAAAAGCGCTCTGCGTCCACTTGAGTTCAGGCCGGTCATACTGCGATCCGTCATAGCCAATACGGACGCGTCGTTCGTTCCTCCAGTGGTTGACATCATCCAGCCACCCGCGCAGGTCTGCCATTTGACATGGACGCGGCGGCTCTAGCCACAACGAAGGTTGCGCGGCACACTTCGGTCCGGGGATTTGTTCTGTCTCGGGAGGGTACTTGACGTCTTGCGCGTTGAGCACAGGGATTACGCAGAACAACAAGCAAGTCACTGCACAAGCAAAATGGTTGCGCATGTAAGGAAACTCCCGCTGGCTAGATTTCAATCACGAAGGCAAATCACGGTAGACCGAACGTGTACAGCGAGCTTCCCGCCGCGATGGCCACGTACTCTTTTCCATCGACGGCGTAAGCCATGGGCGAAGCGTACACGGCCCCACCCATCTGGAAGTGCCAGAGTGATTTTCCTGTCGCTGCATCCAGGGCGATGAAATTACCCTCCGCATCTCCGGTGAACACCAAGCCTCCCGCAGTCGACAACACTCCCGACCAGGTTGGCGAGATGTGTCGGAACTCCCACTTGGCCTGCCCAGTAGCGGGATCAATCGCCTTCAACGATCCGGAATACGGCCCTGACTTATCGGAAGGAAAATAGGCGCTGCCGTAATACGCATGTCCTGCGTTGTAGGGCTGCGGGGCGGTGCTGAAGATGTCGCACTGTTCGAGGACAGTCACGTAAAAGAGTGAAGTCTGCGCATCAAAGCTCGGCGACATCCAATTCGTAGAGCCTGCGGCTCCCGGGCAGACGGTGCGCCCCTCGGGAGTTGGAGAGCTTACGTCGTTGGCGACAGGACGGCCCTCAGCATCCTTGCTGTCGCTCCAGGTTGTCTTGCCGTACGCGTTGGCGTGGAGCAGTTTCCCGGCGGTACGGTCGAGCAGATAAAAGAACCCGTTGCGGTTGGCTTGAGCAATCAAGTGCTGGCTGCCGGACTCGATCATGACCGGAACCTGCGTAGCATCCCAATCGTGCTCGTCGTGTTTCGTAAACTGAAAATACCAGTTCAGCTTTCCGGTATCGGGGTTGAGAGCCAGCAAAGAATTGCTGTAAAGGTTATCGCCCGCGCGCCCTTCGCCGCGATTGGAGGGAGCAGGATTCCCGGTTGGCCAGAAAAGCTGGTTTGTCGCGGGATCGTAAACGCCTGTCATCCATGCCGGCGCGCCTCCAGTTTTCCACGACTCACCTTCCCAACTGTCATGCCCAGGCTGACCCGGACCCGGAACGGTGTCAAAGCGCCACTTGCGCTTGCCAGTATTCGGGTCGTAGGCGTCTATAAAACCACGGATGCCATATTCGCCGCCGGAAACTCCAAGAATGATTGCATCTTTCACAGCCAAAGGCGCTAGAGAGAAGCTGTACCCCTCGCGGTAATCCGCCGCGACGACATCCCAAACAACGCTTCCGGTTTTCGCATCGAGCGCCATGACATGGGCATCGAGCGTGCCGAGAAATACCTTGTCCCCAAGAACAGCAACTCCACGATTGATGCGCCCACAGCAGGGTCGAATATCCCCGGGCAATTGACGCTGATAGGTCCAGAGCAAGCGCCCCGTGCGAGCGTCTAGAGCAAACGCGCGGTCGTCCGGCCCCGTGGCATAGAGGATGCCATCCACCACCAGAGGAGTCGTTTCAAACTTGCCCGTCGCAGCAGTCTGGTACACCCACTTCGCCACCAGCGATGGCACGTTGTTCGCGTTGACCTGGTCTAAAGCACTGTAGCGACGTCCAGCATAGTCTCCGGAATACGTAAGCCAGTTCTGCGGTTCCTTCGCGGAATTCACCAGTCGTTCGAACGTGACCTGTCCCATGGCGCTGCCCGCAAGACACAGGCATACCAACATGCAGCCCATCAGTATGCTATTTATTTTATTATTCACGTGAGCGCTCATTTCGTGGCCACGCTGACCAGGTAGGCGAGAATATCGTTCAAGTCCTGATCCTTCAATGTGTCGGTGTCGTAGCCCGGCATCATGGATTCGCGGCTCTTCTTGATGGAGGTTAGCTTATCTTTTTGCAACAGGTGGATCCGTTCGGAGGCGTCCATGACCTGCACGCTGAAGTTGTCCTCGTTCATCGTCACCCCTGTGATCCGCTTCCCTTCCGCCGTGACCACGGTTACGGTCGCATATTCTTGGGCAAACTCTTTTGTCGGCTCGGTAAGTCCCCAAGCTAGCCTTTGGCTGGGGTTGCGAACGGATTCGATTAACGCATCCGTCGTGCGCGAACCACCAACGCCACTGAGGTCCGGTCCCAGGCGGCCGCCTTTACCTTCCACCATGTGGCATCCGAAACATCTCGTTTCGCCGTAAAACAACTGCTTCCCGTGGGCAACGTCGCCAAGCGGTTTCGCCGGAGCCTTCACCTGGATGCTTCGCAAATACGCAATGATTTGATTGATCTCTTCGTCCGTCATGCCCACACCTTGTCCGTTGGCGCCGTTGGCGGGCATGACCGTACCGGCAATTCCCTGGCTAATATTGCGGAACATGTCCGCGTCAGAATTGCCATGACGCTTCTGTGCTCGCGTAAGATCGGGTCCACGACCACCACCGCGCGCGCCCAGCCCGTGACAAAAAGCGCAGTTGATGCGGAATTCGAATTCGCCGGCTTTGGCCGCCCCTGGATCGACAACAGCTTCTTGAGCGCAGCACAGTAGTGCAGAACTCAAAACAATTCCGACGATGACATAAGAACGAAGCTTCAGTCTCTGCAAGAGTCTCTCCTCATCCGCCTACTTCTCTGCTGGCAGTGCGTCAGCTACTGGCGGCCCAGCCTGGTGAACCTCGCGAGCGTAATCCTCGCCCAGCAACCCCGCCAGCGTGGCCGCGACTTGATTCTGAGTTACCGGCCCAATCTCGGAACGCTCACCAAGAGCCGCCGTGTCCGGACCCAGAAACCCCATCCAAATATACTTGGACTCCGGAATCTCGTCACCCCCGTGGTCACTTCAGGTAGCATCACCATTGCCGCGCCCGTGATCGGTCAAAAAAACAACGTCGTATGGTCGCGATACTGCGGCATGGACTGCACTGTTTCCCAAAGAATCCGCAACAAATCATCCGCGCGATGGGCGGCATCCAGATATTGCAGGTAGTTGCCGCCGTGAGCCCAGTCATCCGTCTCTCCCAGGGAGAGAAACAACACTCGCGGCTTGCGCTCTTTCAAATATTCCAGCGCCGTGCGAAACGGTAGCGCATCGAAAGGTTCCTCGTCCCAGTAATGCGGCGTTTCCTTCTTCAACGTGTTGAGCAGTTCAATTCGCGGATTTTCCGGGAGAAGAGTGAAAGGATCTTAGCCAGCGCTAACGGGAAAACCTGCACGCTCGCTGTTGAAGATCGAGGGAAACACATCCCACGCCGAGAAAGCCGCGATCCGACCTTTGTAGGCAGGCTTCCTACTCAGCCACTCCAGCACGGTGACGTTCGGGTTGGGAACTTTGTCATTGCTGTTCACGCGCGGATCCGCGAACCCGCACAACGTCTCGTTGTAGCCGGGATAGGAAAAATTTAGACCGTTGGTGACGTACGCATCCGAGCCTTTGTCGCGATTGCCATAGATTTGTCCCTTCTTCGCCAGCCGTCAAGCTTTTTCTAGCAAAGTCTGGGTTTCCCTGGCTTCACTCGTCGCGAAGCTGGCGTTATCGTCCACGATGAAAACAGCAATCCTCTGAAAGCCCCTCTGAATCTACACGCGGACGTGAACTGGATCGGCTACGCCAATCAGCACATCAGATCGTTAGTGGAGCCAGCGCTGCTTTGCGCGTTGCGGAACCATCGTTTAATTTGATCCTCGCGGATACCCACGGAAGAGCAACAGTATCTCCGCACCGGGTATTTCTTGAAGTGTTCTCAGCACAGGCGCGGGCCTCTTTAACACGAGCCTAGCAGTATAGTGTTGGCATGGCTAAAAAGGAAAATGGCAAGTCTTCGGCGCAGAAAGCGCAAGTTTTGTCTTCCAAAGAAGTGTATCGAGGGCCGGTGTTTTGGGTGACATCGGACCGGGTGATTGAGCCGGGGGATATCGAGGTGCGGCGGGATATTGTGCGGCATCCCGGATCGGTGGTGGTGCTGGCGGTGGATGAGACTGGGAAGGAGCCGCACGTCTTGTTGGAAGAGCAATACCGCTATACCGTGGGGAAGAAGATCTGGGAGCTGCCGGCCGGTCGAATTGATCCGGGAGAGACTGAGCTAACCGGAGCCAAGCGCGAGCTGCTGGAAGAGACAGGGTTTACCGCGACGTCGTGGAAGCGGATTCTGAAATTCCACGCCAGCCCAGGCTTCCTGGCCGAGACCATGGCCGTCTTCCTGGCGCGGGGGTTAAAAGCGGGAACGGCGCAACCGGAGGCGGATGAGGTGATTGCCGTGACATTTGTACCCCTGTCAAAAGCTTTGAAGATGGTGAAAACAGGGCAGATCAGCGATGCCAAGACGATTTGTGGAGTGCTTTGGCTCCGGGAGTACGGTGGGGCGCTGTAAGTACGTGTTGTTCTAACGACTTGACACGTTCCGAAACAAGCAGCACAATATCCGGCATCCTCCCGGGAGGGGGATAAAGGAGTGGATCGCTTAAAAGGGACCGTCAAGTGGTTTAACAATGCCAAAGGATATGGGTTCATTGGTCACGAAGGTGGGACCGATGTGTTTGTTCACTATAGTGCGATCGCATCCGACGGATACAAAAGCCTCGCAGAAGGCGACGCCGTCGAGTTCGAGATTACACAGGGTCAAAAAGGGCCCCAAGCAGCCAACGTAACGCGAGCCACCTAACGTGACTCGTTAAGCTGGAAGCCTTCTTCGCATACGGCCCCCCCGTACGACTGCGAAGAGGGTGATGTAAGGCAGCAGCGGTTCCCGCTACAATCGGAAGCGGGATCCCATGGAAAATAAAGCAATTGCAAGTCTGCTGTACGAAACGGCGGACCTGCTGGAAATTGACGGCCAGGACGTGTTCCGGATCCGGTCGTACCGCCGCGCCGCCGAGGCGATTGAGGCGCTGCCCCAGCAGGTTCGCGATCTGATTCAAGAACCGAAAAAGCTTCTGGAAATTCCCGGCATCGGTAGAGGGATGCTGGCGAACTTGCAGGAGCTTTTTGCGTCGGGGACGATTAGCGTTCATGCGGAGATGCTGGCGAAATACAAGCCTTCGATGCTGGATTTGCTGAAGATTCAGGGCTTGGGGCCGAAGACGATTGCCTTGATCTGGAGCGCTTACCAGGTGGCGGACGTGGACGGCGTGGAGAAGCTGGCTCGCGAGGGCAAGATTCAGATCCTGCCAAGGATGGGCGAGAAGCATGAGCAGAAGCTGCTGAAGGCGATTGAGAGTTACCGCAAAGTTTCGGGGCGGTTCTTGATTGATGTGGCGGCGGGGACGGCTGAGGCTTTGGCGGAGCATCTTCGCGCAGTGAAGGGAATAGAAAAAGTTACACCGGCTGGGTCGCTGCGGCGGGGGCGGGAGACGGTGGGGGATCTGGATGTACTCGTCACCGGCAAAGCTTGCGAGACGGAGGAGTCGCGGCAGGTGGTGATGGAGCATATTTTGAAGTTTCCGGGCCTGACGGATGTGATTGCGCGGGGCGATAACAAGATTAGTTTTCATATTCGGAACAACATGCAGGTGGACGTGCGGCTGCTGGCGGCGGAGTCGTTTGGGGCGGCCTTGCAGTATTTTACCGGGTCGAAATCACACAATATCCTTTTGCGGCAGCGGGCGCTGAAGATGGGGTTGACGCTGAATGAGTACGGCTTGGTTCGTCTGGACGATGAAAAACGGGTGGCGAGTAAGACTGAGGAAGATATTTACTCGACCTTGAAGCTGGACTATATTCCTCCGGAGTTGCGCGAGAGTTTGGGAGAGATTGAGGCGGCGGAGAAACATACGCTGCCCGAGTTGATCACCGTGGAAGACCTGCGCGGCGATGTACACATGCATACCGTCGAAACCGACGGGAAGAACACGATTGAGGAAATGGCGGAGGCCGCGCGGGAACGCGGCTACGAGTACATGGCGATTACCGACCATTCCAAAAATCTGGCGATGGCGAATGGATTGGATGATGCGCGGGCGGTGCAGCATATTGCGCGGATTCGGGAAGTGGATAAGAAACTGAAAGGTATTCGAGTGTTGGCTGGGATTGAAGTGGATATTTTGGCGGATGGGTCGCTGGATTTGTCGGACTCGGTTTTGGAGCAGATGGATATCGTGATTGCCAGCGTGCATTCGCATTTTGCTCAGGAATCGGGGGAGATGACGGACCGGTTGCTGAAGGCGCTGAGCAACAAGAATGTTTCGATTTTGGGACATCCGACGGGGCGGCAGCTTTTGCGCCGGGATGCTTATGCCATGGATATGGAAGCAGTGATGGACGCGGCGTCTCGCGGGAAAGTGGCGATGGAGCTGAATTCGTATCCGGAGCGCTTGGATTTGAATGATCGGCATTTGCGGATGGCGAAAGAGCGCGGGGTAAAAATTGTGATTAACACCGACTCGCATCACACGTCCCACATGGCGAAGATCCGGTATGGGGTTTTGCAGGCGCGGCGGGCTTGGCTGACTAAAGACGATGTGCTGAATACTTTGCCGGTGGCGAAGTTTTTGAAGGCTGTGGGGAGATGATGATCGAGGAGTTTCGGGCGTCGGTGGCGGGGCCTGAGCCACTAGAGGCGGATCTAAGCCACGTTTTTTGTCCAAAGAATGAAGTTGACTGAATGTATCAATATTGGTACACTGCGGGATGA
This sequence comes from Acidobacteriaceae bacterium, assembly GCA_043746935.1. Classification (GTDB taxonomy): domain Bacteria; phylum Acidobacteriota; class Terriglobia; order Terriglobales; family Acidobacteriaceae; genus JANXUC01. The sequence goes on from JAYTQD010000198.1 coordinate 10,007, forward strand.
CGGGTGGATCCAAGTGCCTGCCCGCGCGATTCTATCGCTCCGACAGCGGACGCGAACCCGTGCGGGAATGGCTGAAGGACTTGGATGCCGAGGACCGTCGGATCATCGGCGAAGACATTAAGGACGTTGAATTTTCGTGGCCTATCGGCATGCCACTGGTTCGCTCGCTTGGGCGGGAGCTATGGGAGGTGAGAAGCAGCTTGCGCCACGGCCGTATCGCGCGCGTACTCTTCTGTGTCGAACAGGAGTGTATGGTTCTTTTGCACGGGTTTATGAAAAAAACTCAGAAGACTCCAAAGCAGGATATTGATTTGGCTCATCGACGCAGAACTGGAGCAAGAGCATGAAAAAGAAGAATATTGGCTCAACCTTCGATAGTTGGCTTCGCGAGGAAGGCATCTACGAAAAAGTCAGCGCCGTCGCCATCAAACGGGTGGTTGCGCGTCAGGTCGAGGCGGCCATGAACCATAAGGGCTTGACCAAAGTTGAAATGGCCCGGCGAATGCGTACAAGCCGAGCCGCACTCGACAGGCTTCTCGATCCTGAAAATGAAGCGCTGACTCTCAGTACATTGCAAAAAGCCGCCGCGGTTGTGGGACGCCATGTTCGAGTGGAGTTGGTTTAAGCAACGTATGCAACCCTCTGTTACCGCAGGGATCGTTTCGCCCTTGAAAGAACCAGTGGGGCACCCGGTTGAATACTTTGCCGGTGGGGAAGTTTTTGGGGGCTGTGGGAAGGGGCTAGACAGATGATAGTGCTTGAAGCGATACCGCAGAGTTGGTTCTCTCAAGTATTCAATGTTTTGGAGAACGGAGTTGTTGTCGCCCAAATCAATCCTTCTGGATGGAGGGAGAAGGGCGTCCTCTCCGTCGGAGACAGCAATTATCATGCTTCGTCTGAAGGCTGGATACGCGACCAATTTCTTCTGAGTCTGAACACAAAACACATAGCTGTTGCGGAAAGAGCGGGAGGCTGGCTATCGCCCGTGTTCGACGTCAAATACGGTGACGAGCTCGACAAGCTGACAAGCTCATGGTTCAAGTCGTCCTATACCATACAGCGCAATGGGCAGGAGATCGGTTCGATCACTCCCACTGGAATCCTCGCGCGCCGAGTAACCGCACGCTTCCCAGACGACCTTCCAAGGCCCGTTCAGATATTCATTATTTGGGTGACAAACATTCTGCGAGCAAGATCAGCAGACGTTTCCGTTTTCTAGCCTTGCGGTGACCCCTCGAATTAAACCTTACCTCAGAGGCTAAAGCCGATCCTTAAAGTGGGCGGTAATCGCAGCACTGAACTGCTGCGCCGCCCAAAAACCTCGCATCATACAAAATCCCCGCCCCTTCGACTTCGCTCAGGGCAGGCCCTGTCGCAAAGAACGCGACAAGGACGGGGCACCCGGCAAGGGTTTATGAAAAAACGCAGAAGACTCCAAAGCAGGAGATGGATCTGGCTCTCCGGCGGAAAGCAGGAACAAGAGGCGGGTGGCCGTACCTTTATTTTTGATCTCTGCTGACGCCACCCGGACCAAGGACGACATCGATCTCCTTTATGTGGTATAACAGTTATACTCATGCGATTTCACTTCGATGAGCGTAAGAGCCGTCGACTCAGGGCGAACCGGAAAAGAGGCATCGGGTTCGAAGAGGCGCAGGAAGTGTTTTCGAATCGGTACTACCTGGACCAGCGCTCGGACTGGCCTGAACAGTACCGGGCAATTGGCTGGGTAGGAGAACTATTGTTCGCGGTGATTTTTGAGATCCTGGAGGACGAGGAAGGAGAGTATTACCACCTCGTGACTCTCTGGAAAGCCACGAAGCAGGAGCGAAAACTTTATGAAGAGCACGCGTAGAACACGTAAACCGGCGACGGCTGAG
>JAYTQD010000199.1:0-1653 GCA_043746935.1 Acidobacteriaceae bacterium
GGATTAGTCCCATGTGGAGATATTGCGCGATTCGCGGCTATTGATGATCTCTTCGAGGTCGGCGGCAAAATCCGCGTCGAGTGTGGGTTCGTAACCCAACTCTTTCGCATGAGCTTCCGCCAGAGCTATGGATTCGGAAATGGGACGTCCCCGCAACGGCTCGGCGGGATGAAGTACCGCCACAGGCCGGTCATCGTCTTCGATGATGACTTCCGCTCCTGCGCGCACGCGAGCCATGAGTGCGGAAAAACTGTGTACCGCGTCCGCCTCCGAGATGTGGATCACATCTTTCGCCATGAAGAAAGTATACGCCGCGCCCCAAGCACGAATACAAAAAAGGGGAAGCGGACAAGCCGCTTCCCCATCCCCAGTGCAACGACAAAACTCCTATATTCCCGGGCCTTCGCCGCCGTGCATGTGGTGCATCATGTGCTCCTCATGGCGGTTCATCATCTTCGTAGCCTTGGCTTTTTGATCCGGCGTGAGAATGGTGAACAGTTCCGACTTCACGCGCGCCTTGGTCACGATGAGCTCGGTGATGGCCTGAGCGTGCTGTGTGGCCAGAGCGCGGACGGCGGCTTCGTCAAAGGTGGTACTTTCCTCCAGCGCCCGCATCTGCGTGTGCCCGTCCTTCAATTGCTGGATCAGAGGCTGGAAACTTGGTTTTTCCTTTTCTAGAATTGCTTTGGCCTGCGTCTGTTGCGCGTCTGTCAGGTCCAGCGCATCCGTCATGAACGCCAGAATGTGTTCCGGACTAGGGCCAAAGCCATCACCCATACCCATGTGTCCGTGATGACCCGCCGCTTGCGAGACAGCGAACGCTCCCGCCAGCGCTACGACGGCGACGATACTGACAACCTTGGTGGTGCGATTCCACTGCATGATTGATTTCTCCTTAAGTGTTCCATTCAATCTAATTCTATTCATCGGCAACTTGCTCTTGCCTGTACTGATTACAGGCCGCAACTCGGGATTGCGCGGTAAAGAGTCGGTCAACCAAGGTAAAAGTTTGTCAACTCTTCGACGGCGGCGATTGACACTTCTTTACAGCGAATCCTTCGTAGTTGGAGCAAAATAAGAGAGTTACGAGCAGAGCGAGGGTTATGGACCGCATTTTGGTGATCGACGACGACGTGGAACTCTGCTCCCTGGTGGCGGAGTACCTGGCGGGCGAAGGCTTCCAGGCGGAGTGCGTCCATGCGGGCGACCTGGGATTGCAGCAGGCTCTCAAGGCTGAGCACATCCTTGTCGTACTGGACGTGATGCTGCCTGGCCTGAATGGATTTGAAGTGCTGCGCCGGCTGCGCGCCTCCTCCCGCATGCCTGTGCTGTTGTTGACCGCGCGCGGGGGGGACGTGGATCGTATTCTTGGATTGGAACTTGGCGCGGATGACTATCTGCCCAAGCCCTTCAATCCCCGGGAACTCGTGGCGCGCATCCGGGCCATTCTGCGGCGCACGCAAGGACTTGGCGATCCCAAGCAGCCCGTGCTACAGGCGGGCGGCATTGAGCTCGATACTGCGACGCGCACTGTGCGTCAGGCCGGCTTGCCGGTGGAGTTGACCTCGGTGGAGTTCGGTCTGCTGGAAGTTCTGCTGCGTTCGGCCGGACAGGTGGTGACCCGGGAGAAACTGGCGACTACTGTACTGGGAC
>JAYTQD010000200.1:0-4471 GCA_043746935.1 Acidobacteriaceae bacterium
CTGCCAGAAACGCAAAACGATATGCCCCCCACGACGGAAAAAGTTGCGCGGATTCTGGTTTGCGGAATTTACGAACAGGAACTTTGGCCTGGCAAGGGAAGTTCTTGGGGGGAGGCCTGGATCGACGACAGCATGCGAACTCAAACCGATTCGCGAGTTGAACAACTTGCGGTCTATTTCTGCGTCGGCGAAGAACTGGCTGAGGCTCCCGAGAGTCTCCGGGATGTGTGAAAAGATCCCGAGGCACAACGGATCCGCGAAAATCCGGCGATAGTGCTGCCTCAGTTCCTGATGGTTTCCAAGCCCGCCGCTTCCCTGCTGGGCAAACGGCAGGAAAACCGGCGCAAACGACTCGCAATGAAAAATAAACGGGCGCGTGAGGGAAGGAAAAGGCGCCGTGTGATGAAACTCGATGTCCCCCATCAGTTCGCTAGTGAGGACCTGGTTGGGCGGCCAGAAGTAATCCAGATAAGTTCGCTCGATGCGTCCCGCGTCCAATTGCAGCGATTTCTGCTTCGCGCAATTCGCCGCGTTCAATACCGCTTCACGTATTTCGATATCGCGGGCGAAACGGTTGTGCAGCCTGACGTTATCCCAGGCGTTAAGTTTGATATTTGCGGGGGCCTGATCAAACAGGGCGCGATAGAGCGGGTGAAAACCATTCAGTGGAATATAATGGCTCAGGGACCATGGGACAGCAACAGATAGAGTATTGCCGTTGGTCATTTCACATCTCACGCCTGTTTTTTCCTTTTTCTTGTTCCGGCCAGCCACTGCCACCAGGGGCGCTCCAGCAACCGATCGACCGCCGCACGCACGCGATCCACGATGGGTGCGCGCAGCAGTCGCTTGTTCTGGGTCCCCGGGCGAGTGAATCCCTGATACGCATCTAACGTAAAAGCTTGATAGTCATAAAACCCTGTTTATGGTGATGTCCTGCAGACTTCGGCTATTGAAGCACGGAAATTTGCCAGCCCGCTGAAGTTCGCGCGGGTCCCGACCACCATGTGCACCAGGCCATAACGCCGGTCGAGGGGCACGGATTCGCCATTCTTAACCTCGGCGCAACCGAGATCAACAAAATAATCACCGGCGTTAAGCCATGCCTCCCATTCCAATTTGACGGTTACCGTCTGGCCGCGCATTACCGGGCATACGACAGTGCCGGCCATCATAGTATTGGTTCCGTGCAACGTTTGACCGTCGACGGTCTTGACGGCCAGCCCGAACATCGGCATTTGAATGTCAGAAACGTAGCGAACCTTCATGTAAATGACACACTTCGCACCCGATTCGACGATTACCGGAGCGGCCACGCCATCGGCGACGAATAGGTAATCCAATATTTCGCCTCGTCGGTCGCCATATCTGTACTCCGAAGGGTTGTATGAGTTACGGTCCGGACACCGATCCGCGAACACGGTCTCGGCGAGAAACGCCTTGATCTCATCCGATTCGTCGCTGCGCTCAACACCAGCATGTTGAGCCGGGACGTGAATTACGTTAGAACCTTCCCGCTGGTCGGAGTGCGTGAGTATCGCTCTTAACTCTTGCAGAGAGCCGGCAGCATGGATATGGCCATTGATCCGATATTCCTGCAGTCTCTCTTGGGACGCCTGGGACAAATCAACTGACCCCAATTGCTGCGCAACGGCGAAATACTCTCTGCGAAAATGAAAAATGTTATAGCCGGCACTTCCTTCTTCCACGAGCTTTGGCAGCCAGCTGTATGAGTCAAGCCGGCCCGTGAACATAAGCTCGAGGTGGCAGTCGACAACATCTTTCGGGAGACCGTCGGCCACTATCCCGGCACCGTCGAGTAGAATTGCCCTATCACAGTGCTTGACCACCGCTTCCGTGCTGTGGCTTACAAAAATAATTGTCTTTCCCTCCGCCTGGAAGTTCTTGAAGTGCATGAAGCATTTGTTCTGGAATTTTGCGTCGCCAACCGACAAAGCCTCATCGACAACAAGAATATCCGGATCAACGTTTATCGAACAGGCAAATGCCACGCGAGCATACATCCCGGACGAGTAGGTCTTTACAGGCTGGTCGAAAAACTCGCCGATGTCGGCAAAGGCTTCGATCGTCGAAAGCCGCTGCAGCATCTCCTTGCGGGGAATGCCCATGATCGCGCCGTTGAGAATGACGTTATCGCGGCCGGTAAACTCCGGGTTGAATCCAGCCCCCAGTTCGAGTATGGATGAAATCCGTCCCCGCGCCTGAACGGTGCCCTGCGTAGGCTGCATGATTAAACAGATGATCTGCAGCAGCGTCGATTTTCCGGCGCCATTCCGCCCGAGGATTCCGATGGTTTGTCCTCGTTGAATATCAAACGATACGTCTCGCAGCGCCCAGAATTCACGGTGATATCGCTTGCGGAACGGGTGCAGCGCTTCGATCAGGCGCTCTTTTGGAGAGGCGAATAACCTGAACTTCTTGGAAACGTTGCGGACCGAGACGGCGATGTCGTTATTCATGGCGCAAGGCTGCATGGGGTTGTAGAAGATCAGGCCGCGATACGCTGAAGGCCACGAGGTCAGGCGACCACACAATCAGGGTCGCCCCGAACCACAGGTGAGTCTAACTCTAATTCGTGTGATATTGTACATTGCTGGGAACGAATCGTTTAAGCAATTCACGCTGGCGTATCCGCATCTCGCGCGAGTTTTGGACATTGCCAATCCGCGAATGCGAACGAACAATTTTGAACAGCAGGCCGCTCCAAGGTTGCGTTAAATGGCAGCACCAGACTTCCTAGGCATCGGCGCGCAAAAGGCGGGTACCAGCTGGCTCGCCGAGAACCTCGCCAAACACCCTGAAATCTGGATTCCGCCGTTTCATGAAATCCACTACTTCGATGAAATCGAGGCGAGCCCGGGGCTCGAGTTCCCCGAGCTTTTCGATCGCAAACATCCACACGCGAACACCCGGTTCGTAAGAATATCCGAGCTGTTGGAAAGACCGGAGGCCATGGCGGACGGCGAAACGGCCAAATGGTGCCTGCAGTGGCTGTTTCAGAAGAGAACCGACGAATGGTATTTGTCGCTTTTCGACTATCCCCACCATGCCAGGATCGCGGGCGAAATCACCCCCGAGTACAGTCTGCTGACGGAACGTACGGTGTCGGCCATACGAAGCATGAACCCCCGGATGAAAATAATCTTCGCAATCAGGAATCCCTTGTACCGATGCTGGTCGCATGTTGCGATGGTATTCCACCGGTTCATGCAAGTCTCGCTTGCCGACGCTCCCGAGGAAGACGTTGTAAGCTTTATTCGGGGGGGTAATGTGGTCATCAGAAACGATTACGTCGGGATCGCTGCCAGATGGAAGCGAATCTTCGGCGAAGATCAGTTGTTTATGTTCTCCTATGAGCAAATCGCGCGTGATCCCCATGCGCTGATACTCGATGTATGCACGTTTCTAGGGGTGTCGGCTTTCCCGGACGCACTTGCCGGCGGACTCGGGGGGAAAGTCAACGTAGGAACCTATACGGATTTTCCGCTCAAGTACAAGAGGCTCATAGCGGAACTGACCATCGATTACACGCGCAATTGCGCGGAGACTTTCGGCGGCGATTGCGTCGCCTGGCTGGAAGAAGCGGAGGCGGTTCTGAGTCTGGGCCGTCCATGACCAACGATACTTTCAAGCTCGTTTCTCCCGGCAGGCTGGATAACCGCGACCAGCCATGGCAGTCGACTGTTAATCCGCTGTCCGAGATCAATCCGATCGGGTCGATGATCGGATCGGACGAGAACCGGTTTCTGTACGGGCTGGCCGCGGATTACTAGACGGGTTCGCGCAAGATCGTCGATCTGGGGCCGCTTGCCGGCGGCTCGACCCACACTCTGGCTTGTGGCCTGATGAATAACGCGAGCGTTAAATTGAAAGCCGGTGCGATCCATTCCTACGACTGCATTGAATTCCTGCGCGGTCTGACCGGTTGATAACGGAGTTTCCGCCGTTGTCTCGATGTCGCATGCACCCGGCGGCTGGCGGCTATATCACGTCGGCGAACTCGGGTTTCAGCCGGCGGAAGACATAGGTGCCGGCAAAAAAAACGAGCGTGGTGATAGTCCAGAACCAGGCGGTTTCAAGACCGCTCGGCCATACGGCGGTGTTGAAAATGAGCAGCCCGCGATAACCTTCGATGATGTAGTACATGGGGTTATAAAACATGAAGCTGCGGTACTCCGCGGGCACGAGGTCAGGCGACCACACAATCGGGGTCGCCCAGAACCACAGATTGAGGATCATGGTTAACGCATGCGAGATATCACGATAAAAAACCTGCAATGCCGAAAGCATCCACCCCAGACCGATCAGAAGAGCGCAGGTGCATAGCAGGAAATAAACAACGAGAAGACGATCAGCCAGCAACGGCACTTTGAAGAACGCCAGCATCCCGACCAGAATCAGCATGAAAATCGCGTGCGGAAACAGCCCGGAAATCAGATGCACGAGAGGC
>JAYTQD010000201.1:0-1649 GCA_043746935.1 Acidobacteriaceae bacterium
GCGCGAAACCGAAAGCGCTGAGCCGGGCGATTTGCTGTTTGGAGATCCGCACCAACCAGGCAAAGGCTACAAGTTGGGTGCCTGCCAGCGTCTGTTGAACCAGATTTTGCGTTTGTCCACAGGAGAACGGGAGATCAGTTTTCATTCTCTGCGTCATTCAGTAATTTGCCAAGAACTGCTTCAAGCGTTGATGAACGCCGGTGATCATCACACTATTTCTTCCATTCATCGAACGGCCGTGCAGTCTGGCCACCGTCACGAAAGCACGACGTTTATCAATTACTTCCATATGCCGGAAGGGCCGATACGTTTCTGGATCGACAAGGCTGTCGCGTCTCATCTGGACCACCCGGCAATCGCGGCGAAATGGCTGGGAAAGCCAGCGGCTACGTTGCGACAAGGTCGCCTAAGAGCTGCGGATCAGTCCGACTTTCTAACCCGCCAACTGCGGACGCTGGCGCTGTCACGCGTAGCAGCTAAAGTAACGGCTTCGGCGGAGGAACTTCGCCCGTCAGCATCGGCGCCGAGTCCGCATACCTCGATCCCTATGATTGGCTTGAGCAGGCTGTTGCAGGACATCACGGGCCCGTACTCGATGAGCGGTATATGCAGTCGCAATAGCGCAGACGAAGCAACTGTCGTGCGAGTTTGCCGCATCGTTGCAGGCGTGGTCGGCGACCTTGAGCATCGAAGTTGCCGAGGTAACCTTTCAGCAAAGGCGAATGCGCAGGCCTGCCTCGACTTTGCACGAAGCAGCCTGCAGCGTATCGATTTCTGCTTTGGCGCTCGCGAAGAGCTTTATCTGGCGGGATTGGCGCGGCAACTAGACGAAGTGGTAGCGCCGTCAGAGGCTCTGGCAAAGGCGGCGACCGCATGGACCCGATGTCTGACCGGTAGCGTGTTGTCATTCACTGAAGAAGATTCATTGGGAGCGTTGATTGAATTGATCCATGCTGCCATCAGTCCCGAGCACTTGGTCCTCCGCGTTCAAGTTGATGATCCCCATGACCTTAAGGAGGCCCGCAAGGCTCTTGACCGGATCGAAGTGACGGCCGCGCAGGCCGTGATCGAGGCGAGCTACCAAGCTGCCGTCCAGGTTGAGTGCGTGAAAAAGCGACGGGGCCGCCCCGACGTGTATCTCATACTTTCGCGCATGCGGACGGGAACAGGACGCCCGGTGGGCTCGGCCAGCTGCCGCATGAGTCGATTCCACGGTTTGCTGTTCACGTTGTGCGTATGGAATCAACTCTTTAGTGACTTGATGGGAGTTGAAGGATGAGGATAGAAATGGTTGAGGCTTTTCGAGTGTCCCTAGGAACCTTTGCGTCGGACCGTTCCTTGGCGGACACTCACAGAAAAGAAGCGCGGTACGAAGAAGCCATCAAACAGTTATTGAAGACGTTAAGAATTGCAAATCGATTGCATTTTTTTCGACACTCTGACGCAGGAGAGGCGGTGGACTGGCTGATTGTAAAAATTGAAGCGTCGGGTCAGCGATCTTTGTTGGAAGACATTGATCAATTTTGGTCTGGAGATTTGGAGTTGTCTCGGGAGTGTGATGCTGCCGTAGATCTGGCACGGGTCGCTTTGAGCGTCTTCCGAAAGTTGATTTCGAAATCTCGGATGTCTCCCACCGAGTTCCATCGACT
>JAYTQD010000202.1:0-1647 GCA_043746935.1 Acidobacteriaceae bacterium
TTACGTAACTGGGCCTTGACCTGCTAAGTCAGAACTTGCCGGGGCGAGGCGCGTTCTGTCAAGCATTGTAAAAAGGGAACCTTTCTCCACGTGCCGTCATCCAAAGGATTTACCCGGCGTCCGGTGAGGCCAATTCGATATACTACTGGTTCCCTTTGGCCCACGGTGGAGGGGCGTGTTTGCCCAAGCGAAGCCCGGGATGGAACCTGGGCGGCGCGGTTTGCGTACCACCCCTTAGGCGCCTCGGATTTTCGTGAGTTTTTAGAGCTGAATTGCAATGTTTTGTCAGTCCTGATCCGCAGTCACGATCCAAATGCAGTCACGATTAGCAGTCACGATTAATGGAGAGAATCGAAATGCAGCAATTTTTGCGTAGTATCCCGGTTGGTCGGCTCGTTCTGGTAGGTGTAGCGGCTTTGGCCATGGCGCTGCCGGGCGTGGCCCAGCAGTTGGACTATTCGAAGCCCCAGGCTCACTTCCCGAACCCGTTTGCACCCTACATGCAACGGACGGTGGCAGCGCCGAACCTGACCAATACGTCGCGGATTGACCAACTCATGAAAGACGGCAAGCTGATGCTGTCGATGAATGACGCGATTGCGCTGGCGCTGGAAAATAACCTGGATATCGCCATTTCGCGCTACAACCTGAACATCGCGGATACGGATTTGCTCCGTGCCAAGTCCGGCGGAAGCACGCGGGGCGTTAACACCGGTGTCGTGCAAAATACCCCTGGAGGCGGTGTCGGGTCCATCGGATCTAGCAGTTCCGGCTCTGGCGCTGGGGGAACTTCAACGGGTACGGGCGGCGCGGGATCTGGCACAGCGGGTATCGTCACCTCCACCTCGGGTGTCGGATCGTTTGTAAGTTCCTTCGATCCGATTCTGACGGGAACACTTCAGCTGGAACATAGCAAAAGTCTGAACATATTCCCGCTATTCGACGGCCCAACCACCGGGAGGAATACGAGCATCGGAAATTTCGGATACCAGCAAGGATTCCAAACCGGTACGAACCTTAGCTTGAGCTTTGACAACTCAAGGACCACGACTACAAGTCAGTCCAGCAACCGCAGCCCAGCTCTCAATTCCAGCTTTCGCTTCACCCTCAGCCAGCACTTGCTTCAGGGCTTCGGTTTTCTTCCCAATCGCCGCTTTATCATTACGGCAAAGAACAACCGCCAAATTTCTGACATTGCGTTTCGTCTTCAGATCATCACCACGGTGAACCAGATTGAAAATATCTACTGGGATCTGGTCAACGCCTACGAGGACGTTAAAGTGAAAGAGCGGTCAATCGCGCTCGCCGACAAGACCCTTTCTGACAACAAAAAACAGGTGGAAATCGGCACGCTGGCACCGATTGAAATTGTGCGCGCCCAAAGCGACTCCTCAACCCGGCGGCAAGACCTGATTGTCTCGCAGACCAATCTGGAACTTCAGCAGTTGCTGATGAAAAATGCCATCAGCCGCAGCCTTACGGATCCACATCTGGCGGACGCCGAAGTCATCCCCACGGACACAATGGAGATTCCCGAGAAGGAGTCCCTCGCTCCCACAGAGGATCTGGTCACGGCAGCCCTCAAGGATCGCGAAGACTTGAATGAGTCCCGCATTGATCTGATCAATCGTGGCATCACCAATAAAG
>JAYTQD010000203.1:0-1644 GCA_043746935.1 Acidobacteriaceae bacterium
CTGGGTGGCGTGGAGACGTTGGTGTGCCATCCAAAAACGACGACGCACTCGGGATTCACCGAAGAAGAGTTCCGGCAGGCGGGTGTGGTGGACGGGCTGGTTCGCGTTTCCGTTGGGATTGAAGATTGGCGCGATTTGCTGGCGGACTTCGAGCAGGCTCTAGACGCTGAGTAGTTCCTTGTCGCTCATGAACCTGAAAGAACGAGCGTGAGTCCGAAGAAGAAAGCGAATCCGCCAACCCCTCGTCCAGTTTCCCGGCGCGTTGGGCTTGCGCGCGCTCTCTCTAAGCTAGGTCATTGCTCGCGGTCGCAGGCTGCCGTGCTCATCCGCGACGGACTCGTGCGGCTGAACGGTCGTGTTCGTCGCGATCCTGAAACCCCAGTCCATCTTGACAGCGATAAGATTGAAGTCAGCGAACGTCCAGTTGTGGCGCGGGAGTTCGTTTACCTTGTTCTAAATAAGCCACGCGGCGTGGTGACGACGGCCTCCGACGAGAAGGGCCGTGAGACTGTCTATGCTTACCTCGACAAAAACTTGCCCTGGGTTGCTCCCGTAGGACGGCTCGACAAAGCCAGCGAAGGATTGTTGCTACTCACAAACGATAGCGAGTGGGCCGCGCGGATTTTGGCGCCGGAGTCGCAGGTGGAGAAGGTATATCACGTGCAGATTCGGTCGGTGGCGCCGCAGGATGTGGTGTGCGCGTTGGCGGCGGGCGTCAAATCCAAGGGAGAATTCCTGCGCGCGGCGCGTGTCGAATTGTTGCGGCATGGCCGAAGCAATGCATGGCTGGAGATTACTTTGCACGAAGGCAAGAACCGTCACATCCGCAGAATGCTGGAGGCGTGCGGCGTGGAAGTTCTGCGGCTGGTGCGAGTTTCCATTGGCCCGCTGACTCTGGGAACGTTTGCAAAGGGCAAAGTTCGAAAACTTTCCAGCGAGGAAAAGAACGCATTAGACTCAGTTGTTTTCAATACGTGATGGCCCCATGCGAGTGGGGAATGTATTTACAAGGTACCCTGAAAGTTATATGTGTTGCCAGAGTTAGTTCCACCGCAACCGCTTGGATGCAAAAATTCAGATACGATAGGGAGTCGCCGCGAATTCTGAATGTCGCAAACAAGAATAATCCAGATGGCCGCCAAATTTGATGGAGATTCCAGCCGAATCTCCCCGCGCTTCACATTTGAAACACGAATCCGCATCCGAATCCAGCGGAGCGGACAGGAATTAGTGGTAGGTGGGTGGACTCGGGACATCAGCGAGAGTGGCATTGGAGCTTTTGTGGCTGAGGAACTGACCCCGGGCGAGGAAGTTGAGCTGGAGGTTCCTTTTGCAGGGGACGTGAAGCTGGATTTGCAGGCGTGTGTGAGCCGCAATCTCGGAACCCAATATGGTCTGATGTTTACGGCACTCAGCGCCGAACAACGGCGGCATATCCAGGGCGCGATGGACGGGAAGAATCCATTGCCGAGTCCCTTTCTTCCCAAAGACTGATTCGTAGTTCGCGGCCAGGGCGCTTACGCTGATCCCGCCGCAGCGAGCAGCTATAATTCCTACTTATGGATACGGGTCTGAAGAATCGTGTGGCCATTGTTGCCGCTTCGAGCCAGGGGATTGGCCGAGCAACGGCGGAGGCGTTTGCCG
>JAYTQD010000204.1:0-4451 GCA_043746935.1 Acidobacteriaceae bacterium
ACTAGTAGGGAATCATCCGCTTGATTTTGGGTGTGTCGGCGTCGCTAACCAGCGAGGTGCCGCGCAAATGCCGCTTCCGCTTCTTGGCTTTCGAGGTGAGAATGTGGCGCAGGAACGAACTAGCCCGCATCACTTTCCCGGTTCCCGTTTTCTTGAAGCGCTTGGCGGCGCCTTTGTGTGTTTTTAGCTTTGGCATAAGTCCTCTACAAACAAAAATTCAAAATCCGAAGAGCAGATCCCTCGCTCCGCTAGGGATGACAACTCTCTTTAAAAGTTGAAACTAACCCTGAGTGGCGGGGTTGGCGGCTGCTGGCGGGGCCGCTGGTTGCTGCTGGGGCGGTTTGGCCTGTTGCGGCTGCGCTTCCTTCGGTGGTTTGGGCTTTTTTTCCTGCACAACCACTTTCTTCGGGGCCAGAATCAGGTGCAACGTATTGCCTTCCTGGCGGGGCCGAAATTCCACAATTCCGTGATCGCCTACATCCACGATCAAACGTTCCAAGATCTTCACACCTAGCATTTGCCGCGTCATTTCGCGTCCGCGGAAGAAGATGGTGGCCTTCACCTTGTCGCCTTCTTCGAGGAAACGCAGGACGTGATTCTTTTTGGTGTCGTAGTCGTGGTCGTCCACATTGATGCGGAACTTGACCTCTTTGACCACGATCACTTTCTGGTTCTTTTTGGCTTCGCGCTCGCGCTTTTCCGTTTGGTAAATATATTTGCCGAAATCCATGATGCGGCAAACCGGGGGTACGGCGGAAGGCGAAACTTCGACGAGGTCCAGGTTTTTTTCCTTCGCCTTTTTAATGGCGTCGAAGGGCGTCATGATGCCCAACTGGTTGCCTTCGTCGTCAATGACGCGGACTTCGCGCACGCGAATGCGGTCGTTCGTGCGGATAAAACGCTTATCGATACTAGCCTCCGGTGCAGCCTAAAATCTCTTAAAGTATAGCATGTGTGGCGGTTAGGGCTTTCACCACGGAGGCACGGAGACGCGGAGGAAGATCAAATTTCGGATTTTCAGCGCTTGTCCGCGCCGCTGTAGGGAAGAATACTTGCGGCAGAGGAGCTTTTGGCCAAGCAGCCAACGAGCGTACCTTCCGAACTGGCTTCGATCCGAGCGTGGACCCAGCGGTTGGGCGGGTGCTGACCCTGGAGCCGCAGTTCCAGGAAGTTGTCGGTAAGAGCGTTGGTGGATTCGGAGGGTGAGGAAACCAAGGTGATGGCTGACAGGGTGAGGCCCATGAACGAGTGGGCAAAAGCCTGCTTTTTCGCGACGATCAGGTCGCGCAGGACGTGGTGGCGTTGGCGGGCGATGTGGCCGGGGACTTGGCCGGGGAGCGCTGCGGCTGGAGTGCCAGGGCGGGGGGAGTAGGGAAAGATATGCAGGTAGGTGAGGGGTAGCTCTTCCACCATGCGGCGGGTTTCCTCGAACTCGGCGTCGGTTTCGCCGGGGAAGCCGGTCATGACATCGGCACCGATGGCCGCTGTGGGCATGGTCTCGCGGATTTTGGTGATCTTTTCGCGGTAATGCCAGGGGCGGTATTTGCGATGCATGCGGCGTAAAACCGTGTCGCTGCCGGACTGCATGGGAACGTGGGCATGTTTGGCGATGCGCGGGGAAGAACGAATGAGGGCGATGAGGCCATCGCTCCAGTCCATGGGTTCGACCGAACTCAGGCGGAGCTTTTCGAGCTGAGTGCGCTGCAAAATGGCTTCGACGAGAGTTTCGAGCCGGGAAGCGGGGGTGAGATCGCGGCCCCAGCGTCCGAGGTTGATGCCGGAAATTACGACTTCGCGGGAGCCCGTGGCGACGAGCGCGTGGACGTCTTCCAGCACTTGCTGCAATCGGCGGGAGCGGCTGTGGCCGCGCACGGAGGGAATGACGCAGAACGAGCAGCGGTTGTCGCAGCCGTCTTGCACTTTCAGATTCGGGCGGGTGCGGGAGTCACCGGGGGCGTTGTTCCAGGGGCCGGAAACGGGAGCGGCGAGGAGTTCGGTGTGGGCGAAGATGTTTTCCACATGCACTGAGGCTGGTTTGGAATCGAGCGGCGGCGTATCGAGCAAAGAGCGCAATGGGACAAAAGCGGCTGGGAGCAGGATATCGGCGATAGCGTGCTTGTGGGAATTACCGGCGACGCAGGCTACTCCGGGAAGCACGGCGACCTCGGAGGGCGCGCGTTGGGCGTAGCAGCCGGTGACGAGGATGCTAGCGCGCGGGTTTTCAGAGTGAATGCGGCGAACGGTGGCGCGAGTGGCGCGGTCGGCGTCGGCGGTCACCGTGCAGGTGTTGAGCACGACGAATTCCGCCTGATGCGCGGAGTCTGGTTCGAGACCGCGAGCCGCCAATTGGCGCGAGATCGCGGCACCGTCGGCTTGCGACGCGCGACAACCAAAATTCTCAATGTAAAAGCTGGGCACCTGCCTTATGGTAGAGCAAATGGGGGAGGGCGCCCGCCCTCACGGAGGAGCGATCAGACGGCAGCCGCCACCCGTCCCTGCTGGAAACATTCCCGGCAGAGGACTGGCCGCCCCTGAGTCGGGCGGAAAGGCACCGTGGTCTCCTTGTTGCAGTGGGAACAGATGGTGCGGGTCTCCACTTTGTTGTAAACGGGAGCGGCGGGTTGGCCGTTCACTCCGGTTGCTCCAAAGATGGCTGCACGCTTGGCTTTGCAGAATTTACAGCGTTTGGGTTCGTTCTTGAACTGCTTGTCGTGAAAGAACAACTGCTCACCGGACGTGAACACAAAGTCATCCCCACAATCCATGCAGGCTATCGCTTTATCCTGGAATTCCATCGAGAGAACACTCCTTCCGACGGGATCTGCTCCTTCCACGACCAAGCGTAGTACGCCCCATGGCTCGTGGGTGGATGTCGCCCCGTCATCCCCCTCGTCAAACGGAATTGCCCTGGGTTCGGCCCGCCGTACGGCTAAATCGCCGTAGGTATAAATCCGGTATGAAAACAAATATTGCGACTTCTGTAACGAAACAAATCGAAACCCAACGTTTTATGCTAAAGGGGCCGCCACTCACAGGATGGCGGCCCTTCCAGGTTAGTCTTGCTCCTTACGCGCCTTTTTCCGGCTGCGTTTGCGAGCCAGCGCTTCTTTCACGCGCTTTTTCTCGCCGGGCTTCAGGTAGTAGGAGTGTCGTTTCACTTCCTTGATGATGTCCTCTTGTTGCACTTTGCGCTTAAAGCGGCGCAAGGCGTTTTCGAGAGATTCACCTTCCTGCAGTCGTACATCCGCCAAATTCGATACACCCCCAGACCTGTCCCAATTAGGACCCTACAAGCTTATTGCAAAATTGTTGTTGCAAGTCAAGAAAAAACTCTCGACTTGGCGGGAAATTTGTTTTCCACAGTAACGGTGCCGAACTCCCGGCATGTTTCTAGAACACAAGGCGCATCGCCACCTGGATTTGCCGTGGAGCATAGGAGCCGAGAGCGGCAGTTGGAGACGCGCTACGGCGATACTGGGCAGGATAGTAGGTTGCGCCGACGCGTTGCCGGAACGGAACGAACTGTCCGGCCTGGCTTTGGAAGCCATCCTGGCCGATGGTTAGACGCTTGTTCTGATGGTTGAATACGTTGAAGGCCTCGGCGAGCAATTCCAGGCGAAGGGTTGAGGAGAGATGAAAACTGCGGCTGAAGCGGGAATCGGTCGTGTGGTATGTTGGTCCAACCAGTGCGTTGCGGCCCAATCCTGGAAGGCGGTCGTTGAGGCTGTTGTTGTCCTGGTTGGGATCCCCGGTCACCTTGGCTTCGTAGGGCCGTCCGCTTCCGAACGTGACCACGTTCGCGAGCTTCCAGTGGTTGAACATTTTCGCTAACAAAACCTGGGTGGATGGCATGGGATTGGGCTCGGCGATCATGGAAAGTACGAACCGGTGACGCTGATCGGTGACGCTGGAAGCCTTTTCCGCGCGGGTTCCAAAGGAATTTTGCACGCTGACGGGTCGGCCCGCGACGAGCGCGTCCTGGCCATCGTCCACCGCGTGGGCCCAAGTATATCCCATCCGAAAATAGAGACCGTCTGTCATGCGCCGCTGTAAAGACACTGTCAAACCATTGTATTGGCTGTTGGCCGCAGACTCAAACTGGTTGATGGCGTCGAGCTGGGGAATGGGCCGGGCCAGGGGGTTGATGCAGGGCGGAAATGGGCAGGTAAAGCTCTGGGTGAGCTGCCAGGTGGAGAAGGTATCCACCTGGGAATAGCCCAGGAGGTTGATGCCTGAAGGATCGTAAATAGGGTACTCGACGTTCGTAGGTGGGGGCAGGTTGACGTCACGGGCGCGAATGAGGTTTTGCCCATGGACGTGTAGGAACGAGACGGAAGCGGTCATCCGGTGGGCGAGTTCTTTCTCGACGCTGAGGCTGGATTGCTGGACTTGCGGAGTGCGGTAGTGCGCGGAGAAAGCGGAGACGTCACTGGTGAGGTAGCTGAGGAGTT
>JAYTQD010000205.1:0-4450 GCA_043746935.1 Acidobacteriaceae bacterium
TGGTATGGCGGATGGAAGCCCGGCTTGGTCGCGACCGCTTTCGCGGTGTTGGTGAGCGCGTGGTTCTCGCTGACAGGCATCCATTCCCCGGCGGAATACCGCCGCTTAATTATCCACCTCACACTGTTTGTGTTCGTGGCCCTTCTTATTTGTTCCTTCAATGCGGCGCTACGCTCGGCGCAGGATGGGCTACGCCGCTCGGAAATTAACTTTCGCTCCCTCGTCACCAACGCGCCTTACGGCATTTGCCGCATCGCGCTTGACGGAACCTTGCTGGATATCAATCCAGCGTTTGGAACCATGCTCGCCTACGGGTCGAATGAATTGCTGGGGCGCAACATGGCCACACTCTATTCGGACCCGAGCCAGTGGTCCCAGCTTTCGAGCCACCTGCTCTCCGTCAAGGAATTCCGCGGCCTCGACGCCGACTGGATGCGGAAAGATAGCTCCACCACAGCCGTGCGCCTTTCCGGACGCGCTCTGGAAGAAGAGCGAGAAACTACCTTCGAACTCTTTGCCGAAGACGTCACGGAACGCCGCGCACTCGAGCACCAACTCCGCCAAGCGCAAAAGATGGAAGCTATCGGACGTCTGGCCGGCGGCATTGCTCACGACTTCAACAATCTCCTCATGGTTATCTCCGGTTACTCCGAATTCCTGATGGAACGCGCCGGTAGCAACGAACTTCTCCTCGGTCCGGCCCGTGAGATCGGAGCGGCGGCGGACCGCGCCACGTCGCTCACCCGTCAACTGCTCGCTTTTAGCCGCAAGCAGATGCTGGCGCCCCGCGTACTCGACCTGAACGCGCTGGTTACAGAAAACTTGAAAATGCTCAACCGCCTGATTGGAGAAGATATTGAGTTGGTGATGATTCCCGGAGCTGAATTTGCAGCCGTCAAAGCGGATTCAGGCCAGATCGAGCAGGTCATCCTCAACCTCGCCGTGAACGCGCGCGACGCCATGCCGCGCGGCGGCCGCATGACCATCGAGACCGCCAACGTCACGCTGGATCAAGGTTATGCCCGCTATCATCCGCCGGTGAAGCCGGGTGAGTACGTTCTGCTCGCCCTGAGCGACACCGGTCATGGCATGGACTCTGAGACGCAGACCCACATCTTCGAGCCGTTCTTTACCACCAAAGGCACGAGGGGAACGGGGCTGGGGCTTTCCACCGTCTACGGCATTGTGAAGCAGAGCGGCGGTTACATTTACGTCTTCAGCGAAATGGAGAGCGGCACCACGTTCAAGATTTACTTGCCCTGCGCCAAGGAAGCTAGTGAATCTGTTCCCGCCGCCCGGTCGCGCAACGCGAGCCTGCAACCGCAAGCCGTTGGCACTGTTCTTCTTGTGGAAGACGAAGCGAATCTGCGCCGGCTCTCGCTGGAGTCCCTGCAGCGGCAGGGTTACAAGGTTCTGGAGGCAGAGGACGGCGCCGCGGCTTTGCAACTGGCGACGCACCACACGGGAATCATTGACCTCTTGCTCACAGATGTGGTCATGCCCGGCATGAATGGCCGCGAGCTGGCGCGCCGCATCGCCCTCCTTCGCCCGGACACGAAAATTCTCTTTATGTCCGGATACACGGAGAATGTCATCGACCGCAACGGCACCATCGACCCGGGGGTCGAATTGCTGCAAAAGCCGTTCTCGATGTCGGAACTTGTCTCGAAAGTACGCGAGGTGCTGGGTGTAGCTCCCGGCGCGCTTGAAACCGCAGCCCTTTCATCGCCAGTCGTCGGAAGTCAGACCGAAACTCAACCCAAGGAGAAATCTATGCCCTCCCGAGCTCAACGATTCCGGCTGAACCTGCCACTCCGCTACCGCATTGCTGGTCAACCCGCATGGTGCAAGGGAACCACCCGGGACATTTCCCGTTCCGGACTTCTCTTCGACGCCGAGGAAGCCCTCAAACCTAACGACCGTCTGGAAATCAATCTTGTTCTGCCTGTGGAAATTGGAGGACTGTCCGCCACCGAGGTCTTCTGCAAGGGAGAGGTGGTACGCGCGATTAGCTCACCAGAGACGTCCGCAACGCCAGCGCTGGCGGCGAAGATTTTGCAATACCATTTCCACCACGGATCGAATACCGCGGAAGCTTAGAGACTCTCTTCGAACCGTCATTTCTCACAATTTGTCATCCTGCGCGCAGGGAAGGCTCTTCGCTGCGCTCAGGACGACAGATTCTGAAACCAAGTCAGAGTTTCAGGAAGCGACTCTTCAACCTCGCGGGCGAGGGCACCCGCGCCACACAATCGTACGTTAGAAAATGTCCGCTGGCTCTTCGACTGGCGTCGCCTGCTCTTTTCGTACCTCTTCGACTAGCTTCGCCATGGCGAATTTCAGCGGTTCAATGCCTTCGCCGGTGACGGCGGAAATCAGGAATAACTCCAACTTGTGTTTCTTGCAGTAGCGCTTGAGTTTCGCTACTTTGTCCGGGTTGGCCACATCGATTTTTGACCCGACCATAATCACGCGCTTTTTTTCCAGACCCGCGCCAAAACTTTCCAGTTCGCCCGCAATCACTTCCACGTCTTTCACTGGATCGGGACGCCCGCTGCCGTCGGAAACGTCCACCAGGTGCGCCAGCAGCCGCGTGCGCTCAATGTGGCGCAGGAACTGCATACCGAGGCCAGCACCCTCGTGCGCGCCTTCGATGAGTCCCGGAATGTCCGCCACGACAAAGCTGACTTCTTCGGGCGTGTATTGCTCGCCCACCGCCACCAGCCCCAGATTCGGCTGCAACGTCGTGAACGGGTAGTCCGCAATCTTGGGCCGCGCCGCCGAAATGCGTGAGATCAAAGTGGACTTGCCCACGTTGGGATAACCCACAAGCCCCACATCCGCGAGCAGCTTCAACTCCATCCGGAGCGTGAACTCTTCCCCCAGCTTCCCGTCTTCGTGCTCGCGCGGCGCCTGGTGCGTGGAGCTGGTGAAGCGCGCATTGCCGCGCCCGCCGCGCCCGCCCTTGGCTACGATGAAGCGTTCTCCCGGAAAAGTGAAATCGTGGATCTTCTCATCGGTCTCGAAGTTATAGACGATGGTGCCCACGGGAACCTTGAGGATCTTGCTCCAGCCTTCCTTGCCGGTGCAGTTGGATCCCTCACCGTGGCGTCCGCGCTGAGCTTCGTGCTCGGGATTGAAACGGAAAACGATGAGCGTGTTGTGGCTTTGCGTGGCTTCCATGATGATGTCGCCACCCTTGCCGCCGTCGCCGCCGGAGGGACCGCCGCGCGGGACGTACTTCTCCCGGCGAAAGGCCATGCAACCATTGCCGCCGTTGCCGGCTTTGACTCGAATTTTGGCTTCATCGATAAACATGTAGCACCAAAAAAAACAGCCTCAGCCAGGGGCGAGGCTCACCGCTAAAGTTTTATGGGTGCCCCGTTCCTTGTCGCGTTCTTTGCGACAGGGCGGGGTTCTACCAAAGCCTAGGCTTCAACCGGCTCGACCAGCACAAACCGGCCCATCTGGCCTTTGTTCACGAACTTAATGCGGCCCGAGATCTTGGCGAACAAGGTGTCATCCTTGCCGCGGCCGACGTTGAGTCCGGGCTTGATGGGTGTGCCGCGCTGACGAACGATGATGGTGCCGCCGTGGACAACTTGCCCGCCGAAAGCCTTGACGCCAAGGCGCTGCGCGTTGGAATCGCGCCCGTTTTTGGAACTGCCTAATCCTTTTTTATGTGCCATCGCTCAATCCCTTAATGAAGTATTGGTCGCACGGAAATCGCGCGAACTATTTCTTTTTCTTCGGAGCTGCCTTCTTCGCCGGGGCCTTCTTGGCCGGAGATTTCTTGGCGGCGGCCTTTTTTGCAGGCGCACCGGCTACAGCCTTCTTCATTCTGCCCTTAGGAGCAGCTTCCGCTTCCGGCGCTTCCACTACCTTTTTCTTCTTCGGAGCTTTCTTCTCCAGCACTGGAGCGCTGAACTTCTGCCCTTCAAAAGCAATCTCGGTAATACGCACGGCGGTGAAGTCCTGACGGTGTCCGCGCATTTTCTTGTACTGCTTTTTGCGCTTCAGGTGGAATACCAGGATCTTTTTGTGGCGGTCTTCCGCGACCACCTGGCCGGTTACGGTTGCGCCGCTGCCCTTGGTAATCTGTCCGTCCGCCGGGGAAATGGCCAGCACTTCGCTGAATTCCACGACGCTATCCAGGCCCGTGCCTGTTCTCTCAACCTTGATGACATCTCCGGGAGCCACCCGATACTGCTTGCCACCGGCGCGGATAACCGCGTACATAAGCCCTGCCTCCAAAAAATATTTCTTCCGGGGCGCGTCGAACGAAAGAAAGCCGCGCCGCACCGGAATCTTAAAATCTCATGCTTGCTGTGTTTTTCCGCCGGAAGCGCCAGCTTAAGGCGCAACGAACAACGGGCGCGAACTCCAGAACGGAGTGCTAAGTACAGGCAAACTCTATGATTATAGCGGGAGGGGCTGAACAAGGTCAAAC